>NZ_JBTMXB010000008.1:0-207534 GCF_054489405.1 Mesorhizobium sp. A623 | reverse complement strand
GACCGTGTTGCGCAGGCCAAACGCGACGGCGTGACGCTTTCCGATCAAGATATCCAGCGCATGCGCGAAAAGATCGCGCTCACTGCCCAGCTTGACGGGCAGACGCAACAGGCGGCGCAATCGCAACAGCAGCTTGCACAGGCCGGCCAATTCTTCGGACAGCAATTCACGAGTGGCCTTTCCGGCTTGCTCACCGGCACGCAGACGCTCAACGGCGCGCTTCAGAACCTCTTGAACAGCCTTATCGACGCAACGCTTCAGGCGGCGCTGCTAGGCAAAGGACCGCTTGCCGGCCTGTTTGGCGGCGCTGGTGGTGGCATCCTTGGTGCGATCTTTGGTTTCGCAGATGGTGGCTACACTGGACCGGGCGACAAGTATCAGCCTGCCGGCATCGTCCATAAGGGCGAATACGTCATGTCGAAGCGGGCAACCAGCCGGCTAGGCGTCGGCAATCTTGAGGCGCTGCATATGGCGGCGGTGAAGGGTTATGACGTTGGCGGCTATGTCCGGCGCGCCCCGGCAGTTCCCCGCCTACAGTCGGCAGCGAACAACAATGTTGCGCCGACCGTTCAAATCAGTGCGCCTATCACCGTCAATGGTTCCGCCGGCACACCTGCCCAAAATGATGACCTTGCGCAGAAAATGGCCCGACAGATGGAAGCGACTATGAGAGGGGTAGTTGCCGACGAGATGAGACGCGCAACAAGGCCGGGGAATCTCGGCAACAGCCGTAGTCGTGGGCGCTGATCGATATTTGCAACGTTTGCAGAAATGAAAAACGCAACGTTTGCGTAAATGAAAAGGATTCTCGTAGAAGCCCACCAGAGAGCGTATGTGTTTTCTGGTGGTTTGTATCATCCGACACCCCAAACGCTCGCTGGTGGCCGTCTGTGTCGATTTGAGAGTCGGAATAAAGTCCTTTCGAACAACAGGGTTTCTCCCGTGCCAGACGGCAGGGTTTCTCCACTCCCATTTTCTTGTATCTGTCGCGGCACTGCTTCCCCGAGCCGGAGGATGGTTTGTTTGTTTCTTTCTTTCTTTCCTCGGGCGAACCTTCCCTAGACCGGAGGATGGTTTGCAATAGACGAGCGCGCCAGCGCTCGGCGAGGCCGAAGGCCGAGCTAGTTTGATGATTGTTTCGCGTGTCGCGCTTTTCTGAAATTCTGCGACCTTTTATATATCTCTCTCTTACTATTAGCTATTCTACATAGGACGCTTTTGCCGGAGAAGCGTGACACCTTCCGGGCGAGAAAAGCGTGACACATTTCGGTTAGAAAAGGGTGACACCCTTCCGGGCGAGAAAAGCGCGACATTAGCCCTTCAGCTATTGAAATGACAGAAAAGCGTGACTATATCCGTTCTGACAAATAGGACGGTTTCAGGAATGACCATTCGGCTAAAAACTGATGACGAGATGCAACGAGCCGCCCAGCGCAACTATTTTGATCCGCGCGAGGCCGATCCGGCACCATCTGAAATCAGCCATAGCACCGGCTATGAATTAAAAACGGACAGCCTCTTACGCGAGCTTGAAACGATCGACGCCACTTCCGGCCCTGACGATGATGAATCGCTTGGGGACTCCGAGCTTTACGAACTCCATATACTCAACCGCGAGGAAGAGCGGAAACAGCATCGCCAGATGATTAGTGAGGCGGTTGTGAAATATAGCGTGGGTGGCCCTGTTTGGAAGGCTAACCGCAAGAACGTTCGCGCCAATGGGGCAAAGGATGCCCGCGACCGCCGTGCGGAAGAGAAAGGCGCTCCCCTTCGCCGCTACCGGCAAGGGCTGGATGCACCGACCGAAGACCAGCGTAAGGCGGAGAAGGCGGAAAGCGCGCGCATCAGATACGCTGAAGCAAAAAAAATGGAAGATGGTCGGGATGTCCAGCGCTATAACGATCTATCAAGCATGACCCCGGAAGACATCGCAGCGCACAAGCGCGAGCAGAACCGGTTACGCAAAGCAGATGAGCGCAGACGGAAAAGGATTGTGAAATGATGAGACCTAGGCGGCGCAAAATCTATCTCACAACGCGGCAGCATGTTTCTTTGATAAGGCATGTCGCCTCGATCAGCGGCGCGCGTTACTCTAGTTATGATAATCTTGCGCGTGATCTTGCGGAGGTAGGGGGTATTTATCCGATTTGGCTCGCTCCAGAACCTAAACAGGGTAAGTCCGCCCGCGCACAAGCGCTAGGAGACGCAGAATTTTCACGGCTGATTCAAGCCTTCGGCGCGGTAAAATCAGATCGTGCAGTAGCGGCCTGATAAAGATAAGTCATTACTGATTTATCTAAGTCTTTGAAAATAAACAGTATTTAGCATTTTAAGGCTTGCATCCTTCCGCGAACCGATTCATATCGAATCTTGTTCAACACCAATTGGCGGGAGATTTGTTGCCTTGGAAATCTACATTGAAACCGAAACATACGACCGGCTTGTCGCGGCGCTTCTGACGCTTGAGCCATGCCCTCTCACCGGCGAGGTAGGGCCGGATCAAATCAAGATTGCGCTTGGCGAGGTTGCGGACATTTGGCCGGAATATATTCGGGGTGATGCATCCTGAAAATAATTGTGCGATTGCCTCTTGACCGTTGTGAATGTGAATTCTATGTTCACGTTCACAACGGAGATAATCAATATGGCAATGACCCCATTGGAGCGAAAGCGTCTTTCCCTCGCAAGGAAAGCCGAACGCGAAAAGCTCGCCGGTGATCCGACCGATGCAATCGCGATGATCAAGTTCAACGAGTTCCTGTCTGACAATCCGAATTGGGATGAGGTTAAGACCTATCTCGAATGGGCCGGCATTGATCCGGACGGCATTCCGACATTCGCGACTGATGACGATCCTGACCATAACCCGGAAACCGATGGCCCCTATCGCGGATCGATTGGCCGTGCGGAAAGGATGGTCGGTTGCCTACTAGACGCGGCAACGGAATTGGCGACCATCGTCAACACTTACAAACGAAAGGAGATCAACGACCGGATACATGAAATCGAGACTTCCGACCTGTCCGACCCCAACACGCGCAAGCAGGCGCTCACCGACATCGTGCGGCTGAAGAAGATGCTTGAACAGTTGGATACGCAGGTTCGGCGGAACCTTCCCCGTTGGGAAGTGACGGGCGAATAGGCCCGAGAACGGGAGCGACCACGTTCCATCGCCAAACGTAGCGTGGCCGTCCCTGACTTCAGACACCGCAACCATTGGAGAGATTGCAATGAACCTTCAGCATACCATGACCACGACGGCAGCGGCAACGCCTGCCCTCGCCGATGAGATTCAGGACTTCGATCTTCCCCGCAGCGGCATGGTTGTTCCCATGCAGCCGAAGACCTCGCCCGAATCCGCAACCGTTGCGGATTCCAAGCCGCTTGACGGTGAAGTCATCCCGCCGACTAAGGGGCGCAAGAAGATCGCCGACAATGATGCGCAATTCGCTTCCGTCGCGGATCGCATTCGGGCGAGGCAGCGGCGCGGCGTTCTCATGCTTGTCGAGAACGGCCGCGACCTGATTACCGTCAAGGAGAAAATGGGACACGGTCTCTTTGGCGAATGGCTCAAGCGCGAATTTGGTTGGTCCGAGCGTTCGGCGCAGAATTACATGAACGCTGTTAGGGCATTCGATGAGCTTGAGGGCCGTGGTTGTGTGCCCGAAGCAATCGCGTTCCTCCCGCTGACCATGCTTTACGACTTCGACAAGCAGTCGGACGCAGATAAAGAAAAGTGCGTCAAGGCCGTCAAGTCCGGCACCTTGAAGGCGGTGCAGGGCATGAAGACGAAGAAGGCGGCGACCAGCAAGACGACCAGCATCCCGGCCGCTGCCCCGACTGGCAAGGATCACGGCGCGGCTGAAGCTCTGGCGAAGCTCATTGCCGGCAAGTTGCTTGCCTCATTCAAGATGCAGATCGGTAGTCATGCCGGCTTTGCCTCACCGGTTTTCGGGGAGATTTTGCAGAAGGAATGCGCCCGGTCTTTTGGGGCAGATTCTAGCGGAAAGGCAGACCGCCGGAAGCGCATGGAAGAGGTCGCGGACTTCCTGCCTTTGCTGAAGGAAGCCGTCGAGGAAATCCGCTCGGAGCAGGAAGAAGCCTTCGAGAACATGCCCGAAAGTTTTCAGGGCAGCGAGAAGGGCGAAACCGCTCAAGAGATCATGGACGCATTGCAGTCGGCGACGGACTCCATGGAGGAAGCAGGCGACAGCCTTTCGAACGCGATGGACCTTTAAGCCGCCCGATCCTCTCCGACCTACCAGAAGCCTGCCGCTCAACCCGGCGGGCTTTTTGTTTCCCTTCGGCCTCGACTCGATCATAGTCGATTGGTGGGAGGGTTTGGCATGCAGATACCGGATTGGCTTTCGAAAAACTGGTCGCTGTTCTTGGAGCAACCCGTTCCGTTTATTTCTCTGGCAATCATCTGCTTCGCTCTAGGATATCTGGTTTCGCAAATCCTATGCAGAGAACGAATATCTACCCTAAAAGAGAGAGTAGATTTATATAGGCAAAAGCTTGATGGTGCATCGCCGGATGAGGCATCAAAAAAGATAAGAGAATTGGAATACAAGCTAAGGCGCTTAACCGCATTGGACTTGGATGAAGATAAATTTCAAAAAATCGTTCAATGCGTGAAAGAGGCACCGGGAGAGGTTCATATTGATACAGATATGCTTAGCTCTTTCGGCGATCACCTCGCTGAACAGCTTGATGAGGCTTTCCGGCTGGCCGGATGGAAGGTCTACCGAGCGAAGTCGGCATATGACGGTGATCTCGTGAGGGAAATTGTGTTGCGTAGTGCCACCGTAGGTGCCGGCAGCGCGGCCGCTGATCGAGTCAAGATGGCGCTTCGACTCGGCGAAATCCCTTTTCGCGTCGAGCTTTGGCCGGATGATGCCGATCATTGGCCGACGATTAGTTTTCGAGCGTGAACGAATGCCCGGCGACAAGCGACCCGACTATACCCCGGATATAGGCTGGTCGGGCCGGCTGGTGTTGCTGGCGCTTGTCGTGATCTTCGCACTTGGCGCGTTCGGCTGGTTGCTGGTGTAGCCGCCCGATCCTCGCCGATCTACCAGAAGCTCGCCGTTCATTGCGGCGGGCTTTTCAAATCCATAAAAAAAGGGGCCACCCGAAGGCAGCCCCCACAGTTGTCCCTGGGTCGGGATTACTTAAGGCGCATCAGGCAAAAGGTTGGCATTGCCCGCTGCATCCAGCGTCTTAGAGATGCCGTTAAACTTCTCGCCAATGCTGTCGCCGAGCGCACCTGCACCAAACATGATTGCCAATGCAATAAGTGCCGCGATGAGGCCGTATTCAATCGCCGTTGCGCCAGATTCGTCGTTGCAGAAATTCTTGAAAAGCTTTGTCATGGAGAAACCCTCTGCTTGCTGACCGTTGTGAATGCCATTTTCTTACGGCTTCTTTGCGAACCGTGCCTCACAATAGCAACGAGCGATTTCTTACAGGTTAAAAGAAATGGTGAATAAAGCGTATCAAGCAGATTGCTTAACAACTAATGAAAAGAACAACGAAATTTGAACTGATTTGCATCGCTGGCGACAAGCGACCCGACTACACCCCGGATATAGGCTGGTCAGGTCGACTGGTATTGATCGCGCTTGTCGTGATCCTCGCGCTTGGCGTTCGGTTGGTCACTGTCGAAGGTTTTCCACAAGCTGGAACGTCCATTTCGAGGCTTGTTCCAACGTTACAAAGCATCTCGTAACTAGTTGATTTTGTTATACGAATCGCGATTTCGAATCTCTCCACTCCGACCATTCATCTTCAAGGGCATCTTGCGCTTCGCCGCCTCGAGCGCTTCTACACCGCCTTCAGATATCGAACTCACTTTGCCCTTCATCCATGGAACTAACCGCGTCGGCGGCGAGCGCGCGCGTGATGCGCGTCTTTTGTTCCAGCGCCAGGCGGTCCAGCTTCTCTACCAGCCGCATGGCCGTTCCCAGCGAGCGTTCGATGCGGCGGGCGAGATATTGCACGACATGCGGCTCCACCTCGATCTGGCGGTCCGCGAAAAGCTTGGTGATGACGCCGGCGAGCAGCAAATCGTCCGGCTCGTGGATCTCCACCGTCGCCGCCGCCTTCAGCCGGGATGCCAGATCGGGCAGCGTCACATCCCATGCGCCGGGAAAGCGCCGTGCCGTCAGCAACAGATGCGAGCCCGCCCCGCGAACGGCGTTGATCAAATGAAAAAGCGCGGCCTGGTCGATGGCGGCAGCGTCGATATCGTCGATCAGGACCGAGCGGGAAACTGCCCGGCCCGCGCTGTCGCCAATCCGGCGACCGTCCACCTGCAAGGCGTCCGCCCTTTCACGCCAGATGGAGGCGAGATGCGTCTTGCCCGAACCCGTCGGGCCGGCGAGCACCACCACCGGCGACGGCCAGTGCGGCCAGCCATCCACCAGAGCGACGGCCTGTTCGTTGGCGCGCGAGACGACAAGGTCGTCGCGCGTATAACCGGTGCCGTGCCCCAGATCGAGCGGCAACTGGCGCGGCTTTCCCGTTTTCTGCATCATTCGCGCGTCTGCGGCGTCTTGCGCCGGGCGGCCGGCAACGGTGCAGGCTCCGCGCCGTGTCCCTTGTAAAGCGGCGATTCGAGGTAGCGGGCAATCGCAAAACGGACCAGGACGGCAACCGCGGCGGCAGCCGGCACGGCGATCAGCAGGCCGACGAAGCCGAACAGCGCACCGAAGGCGAACAGCGAAAACATCAGCCAGACCGGGTGCAGGCCGACGCTTTTTCCGACCAGTTTCGGCGACAGGATGTTGCCTTCGATGAACTGGCCGACAAAGAACACCGCGGCAACCGCAACAACCATGGTCCAGTCCGGCCAGAACTGGACGAAGGCGACGCCCACCGCCAGCACCAGCCCCGTCAGCGAACCGACATAGGGAATGAAGCTGATCAGGCCCGCGAAAAGGCCGATGAGGATGCCGAAATTCAGGCCCGTCAGCGTCAGTCCCACGGCGTACATCGCGCCAAGCACTAGGCACAACGTACCTTGCCCGCGAACGAAGCCGGCGGTGGACGTATTGATATCGGTTGCGATCGCCCGCACCGTCTGGACGTGATCGCGCGGCACCCAGCTATCGACGGTCGCGACCATGCGGTCCCAGTCGAGCAGCATGTAGAAGGCAACCACCGGCGTCACCACGAACAGGCTGACGATCGACACCAGAGCCATGCCGGAACTCCAGATCGACGTAAACACCGTCGTCAACAAGCCGAAGCCCGAGGTCAGCACCGAGTTCAGCCCTTCCTTCAGGCTCGCCGCATCGACGCCGAACCTTTGCTCCAGCCACTGCGGATCGAAGCTGGTGATCAGCGTTTGCAACCGGGTCAGGTACTCGGGCAGTTTGCCGGCGAAGTCCGTCATTTGGGTAGCCAGCACCGGCACCAGAATGACGAAGGCAAGCACCAGCACGACGATGAAGGTGATGAGGATAACCACCGTGGCCATGACGCGCGACAGGCCGATTCTTTGCAGGCGGTCGGCAACCGGGTCGAGAAAATAGGCCAGCACCAGGCCGGCAACGAAGGGAAGCAGAATGTCGCTGAAGATGTAGAGGAAAAGCGCCAAGATAAGCGCGGCGACCAGCCAGAAGCTTACCTGACGCCGAAAAGCCGTCGAGGCCGCCACGGCGGCAGCGAGATCTTCAGCCGTTGGGGGTGCCGCCTTCGCCATAACCACTCATATGTCTCAGCCAAGCCACGAGATAGGCTGCGGCCGAACCTACGGTCAAGAGCCCGGACAGGATTATCAGCGCAGGGCGCAAGTCGCCGATATCGACGCCGAAAGCGAGTTCGCTCAACACCAAAGCCGCCAGCACCAGTTGCATCGCGGTATTGGCCTTCGATACCAGAAGCGGTTTCATCTCCACGGGCTGGCTCATGACGCTGGATAAAAGCACCGCGAAAACGATCAGTACGTCGCGCGAAACCGCGGCGACGACCAGCCACAAGGGCAGTTCGCCGGCGATTCCCAGCACGACGAAAACGCTTACCAGAAGCAGCTTGTCGGCCATCGGATCGAGATACGCGCCAAGGCGCGACGCCTGATTGAAATGCCGGGCGATGAACCCGTCGACACCATCCGAGACACCGGCGACGACAAACCCGGCAAAGGCCCAGTTCCAATGCGCCTGCAGCATGGCCAGAACCACGCCGGGCACCAGCACAAGGCGCAGGATCGTGATCATGTTTGGAATGGTCACCTGATCTCCCGTCGGTTAGCTTGCGATACATGGTCAGGATCGAGGCACACCGCAAGGGTCGGCATGCTGTCCACGGTTTTCTCGGGCTTGGCGCCGGGCGGATCGTCGGTTGCCTTGCGGGACGCGGCAGTTCATGCGAAGAGCCGCATCGAGCAGGAAAATGGCGATGACCGACAAGAAGAACGGGCTCACCTACGCCCAGGCAGGCGTCGATATCGACGCCGGAAATCTCATGGTCGAGAAGATCAAGCCGCTGGTGCGCACCACGCGCCGGCCGGGAGCCGATGGCGAGATCGGCGGCTTCGGCGGCCTCTTCGACCTCAAGGCCGCAGGCTTTGTCGACCCGGTGCTGGTCGCCGCAAATGACGGCGTCGGCACCAAGCTGAAGATCGCCATCGAGGCCGGCAAGCACGACACGATCGGCATCGATCTGGTTGCGATGTGCGTCAACGACATCGTCGTGCAGGGCGCCGAGCCGCTGTTCTTCCTCGACTATTTCGCCACCGGAAAACTCGACCCGGATCAGGGCGCGGCGATCGTCAGTGGCATCGCCGAAGGCTGCCGGCAAGGCGGCTGCGCGCTGATCGGCGGCGAGACGGCCGAAATGCCGGGCATGTATCACGGCAAGGATTACGATCTCGCCGGCTTCGCCGTCGGCGCGGCCGAACGCGGCCAGCTTCTGCCGACCGACGACATCGTCGAAGGCGACGTGCTTCTGGGGCTCGCCTCCTCCGGTGTTCATTCGAATGGCTTTTCGCTGGTTCGCCGCATCGTCGCGACCAGCGGCCTTGCCTGGGATGCGCCCGCACCTTTCGCTAAGGACCTCACGCTGGCCGGGGCCTTGCTGGAGCCGACACGCATCTATGTGAAGTCGATCCTCAAGGCGATCCGCAACACGCATGGCATCAAGGCGCTCGCCCACATCACCGGCGGCGGTTTTCCCGAAAACATCCCGCGCGTGCTGCCCAAGGATTTTTCCGCCGAACTCGATCTCGACGCCATCGACGTGCCGCCGGTGTTCTCGTGGCTCGCCAAAACGGGCGGCGTCGCGCCGGAAGAGATGATGCGCACCTTCAACTGCGGCATCGGCATGATTATCGTCGTGGCGTCCGGCCAGGCGGCGCAGGTCGCCGCCGTGTTGCAGGAGGCCGGCGAAAAGGTCGAGCCGATCGGCCGCATCGTGCCGCGCCGGGATGCCGGCGTGCTTTATCGGGGCGCCATCGACCTATGATGACACCGCGCAAACGCACCGCCATCCTGATTTCCGGGCGCGGCTCCAACATGACCGCGCTGATCGCGGCTGCAAGCGAGCAGGACTATCCGGCCGAAATCGTCGGCGTCCTTTCCGACAAGGAAAACGCCGCGGGCCTCGGCATCGCAACGGCGAGCGGCATTCCGGTCCAGGCGATCCCGCGCAGCGGTTACGCAAGCAAGGAGGCCCACGACGCGGCCATCGACGCGGCGCTTTCGGCGCTGAATGCCGAGATCGTGGTGCTGGCCGGCTATATGCGGCTTTTGACACCCAAATTCGTGGAAAAATGGCAGGGCCGGATGATCAATATTCATCCCTCGCTGCTGCCGTCCTTCAAAGGTTTGGATACGCATAAACGCGCGCTGGAAGCCGGCATGCGCGTCCATGGCTGCACGGTGCATTTCGTCACCTCGGCGATGGACGAAGGCCCGATCATCGCACAGGCGGCGGTCCCCGTGCTCGTTGATGACCGCGAGAACGACCTGACCGCGCGCGTGCTCAAGGCCGAGCACAGGCTTTACCCGCAGGCGCTGAAACTGGTGGCGCAAGGCAAAGCGCGGATGGAAGGCGGGCGCACCGTGTTCTCGGGCTTTGCCGACGACAGCGACAAGGGTGCCGCCCTCGTCATCGCCCCAAACCCGCTCGAAAAAGGCCCGGTCGACCTCGAACAACTGGCGCGGATCACGCCATAGGGCCTATTGGGCAGGTGCCGCCCGCACCCACACCTTGTTGTCGTGAACCGGCGCACCGCCATAGGGCGCGGGCGCATCCGATCCGGTCAGCACGTTGATGCCCTCGCCGCGCTCATGGGCGCTGTTCGGCCACACACCTTCCGCGATCACCACGCCACGCCGCACGCCTTCGAACAGCTTTGCGTGCAGCACCACCTCGCCACGCATATTACCGATCTCGACACGGTCGTCGTCGGCCAGCCCGAACAGAGCCGCGTCCTGCGGATGGATCAAAAGCTGCGGCCTGACTTCCTTGGCGATGGAAACCGGTGTCTCGGTAAAGCTCGAATTGAGGAAATTCCGCGCCGGCGAGGTCGCCAGCCGGAACGGATGCGCCTCATCCGCCACTTCGATCAGATCGACATGGTCGGGGAATTCCGGCAGCCGTTCATAGGGGCCGAACACGCCCATCGACCGGGGCGGTCTGTTCGGGGCCGACTGCCCGGTCCAGTTCGGTTTGAAATGGAACTTGCCGTCGGCATGACCAAAGCCGTTGATGTAGTGCGCCTCCTCGAAGGGCGGTTGCAGATCCGCCCATTTTTGCTCCTTGAAAGTCGCGAAACTGCCGAGGCCCTTCTTCTCGAGCATGACGTCGATATGCTGCTGCTCGGTCATGCCAAAGCCCGGCATGTCGGCGACGCCCAGCCGCTTGGCCAGTTCCTCGATGACGAAATGATTGGTGCGCGGTCCTTCCGGCGGCTCGATCAGCTTTGGACCAAGCGTGACATGCTGGTTGCCGCCGCCCTTGTAGATGTCGTCGTGCTCCAGAAACATCGTCGCCGGCAGCACCACATCGGCCAGCTTGGCCGTATCGGTCATGAACTGCTCATGCACGCAGGTGAACAGATCCTCGCGCAAAAAGCCCTGCTTCACCAGCCGCTGCTCGGGCGCGACATTGGCCGGATTGGTGTTCTGGATCAGCATCGCCGTCACCGGCGGCCCGCCATAAAGCGCGTCCGCAGCATTCGCCAGCACCGGCCCGATGCGCGAATGGTCGAGATAGCGGATTTTCGGATCGCGCAGCCGCGAACCTTCCAGCAGGTCGGTGTTGAGTTTCAGCACGCCCGAATTGGAATGAAACGCCCCGCCGCCCTCATACTGCCAGCAACCGGTGACGGCTGCGATGCAGGACGCGGCATGCATGTTGACCGAGCCATTGCGCTGCCGCGAAAAGCCGTAACCTAGCCGAAAGAACGTCTTCTTGGTCGTGCCGACCAGCCGCGCGAACGCCTCGATCTCGGCGACCGGCTGGCCGGTGATGGCCGACGCCCATTCCGGCGTCCTGGTCTCCAGATGCGCTTCCAGTCCCTTTGGATCGTCGGTATATTTTTCGAGATAGGCGCGGTCGGCCATGCCTTCCCTAAACAGGATGTGCATGACGGCGCAGGCGAGTGCCGCGTCCGTGCCCGGCTTGACGATCAGGCCCATGTCGGCCTGCTTCATCGTCGCATTCTCGTAGACGTCGATGACGACGATCTTGGCGCCGCGATCCTTGCGGGCGCGGATGGCGTGGGTCATCACGTTGACCTGCGTCACCACCGCATTGGTGCCCCAGATCACCACGCAGTCGGATTTCGCCATCTCGCGCGGGTCAGGCCCGGCCAGCTTGCCTGTGCCCATCATCCAGCCGGTCCAGGCCAAGTTGGTGCAGATCGAGCCGAAAAAGCCCGAATATTTTTTGGCGTGACGCAGCCGCTCGATGCCGTCGCGCTGCACCAATCCCATCGTACCGGCGTAGAAATAGGGCCACACCGTTTCCGAGCCGTATTTTTCTTCCGCCCCGATAAATTTTTCGGCGACGAGATCGAGCGCCGCCTCCCAGCTTGCCTCTTTCCAGCCGCCCTCGCCCTTGGCCCCGGAACGGATCAGCGGCTTGAGCAACCGGTCGGGATGGTGGACGCGGTCGGCGTAACGCGCGACCTTGGCGCAGACGACGCCGGCCGTATAGCTGTTGGACTTCGCGCCATGCACGCGCCCGATGGTACGCTCATCGAGTAGTTCGACCTCAAGCGCGCAGGTGGACGGGCAATCGTGCGGGCAGGCCGAATGGCCGATGCGAAGCGGGGCGTGCTGGTTCATAGCCGCAAACTAGCGTGTTTCAGGCAGAGTTTGTAGGGCCACAAAAGCCCCCTACTCTGCCGTCCCCTCTTCATATTCAGCCGACATGGACAGCCAGCGCTCTTCATGGCCCTTGACCTGCGCGGCAAGCTCGGACCGCTCCTTGGCAAGCCGCGTCGCCTTGATCGGGTCCTTTTCGTAGAGCGCCGGGTCGGCCAGTTCGTCCTCGATGGTGTCGGAGCGCTTGCGCAGCCGGTCCATCAGCGCTTCGGTGGCGCGGATTTCCTTGGCCAGCGGCTCCAGTGCGGCCCGGCGCGCGGCGGCCTCGCGGCGGCGGTCGGCCTTGGACGCCTTGTCCGCCTCGCGCTTGCCCCGGCGATCGCCGGAAACGCCCGTTACCAGCGTTTTGTAGTCCTCCAGATCGCCGTCATACGGGTGGACCGCGCCGTCCTTGACCAGCCACAGCCGGTCGGCCGTCGCCTCCAGCAAATGCCGGTCGTGCGAGATCAGGATCACCGCGCCGGGAAACTCGTTGAGCGCATGGATCAGCGATTCGCGGCTATCGATGTCGAGGTGGTTGGTCGGCTCGTCGAGGATGAATAGGTTCGGCCCGTCAAACGCCGCCAACCCCATCAGAAGCCGCGCCTTTTCGCCGCCCGACAGATCCTTGGCGGGCGTGTTCATCTTCTCGGTGGTCAGGCCGAACTGGGCGACCTTGCCGCGAACCTTCGATTCGGGCGCTTCCGGCATCATCCGCCGCACGTGTTCGTAGGCGTTTTCCTCCGGCCGCAGATCGTCCATCTGATGCTGCGCGAAAATCGCCACTTTCAGGCCGGGTGCGACCGTCATCGTGCCGGTTTCGGCCTTCAGCCGGCCGGCGAGCATCTTGGCGAAGGTCGACTTGCCGTTGCCGTTTGCGCCCAAAAGCGCGATGCGATCGTCTGCATCGATGCGCAACGTCATCTTCTTCAGGATCGGCTCGCCCGTCTTGTAGCCGACATCGACCTTTTCCAGCGCGATGATCGGCGACGCCACGGTCTTGACCGGCTCGGGGAAGTGGAACGGCCGCACATGGTCGTCGACCAGCGCCGAAATCGGCTTCATCTTCTCCAGCGCCTTGATGCGCGACTGCGCTTGCCGGGCTTTTGAGGCCTTGGCGCGGAAACGGTCGACAAAGGCCTGCAGATGCTTGCGCGCCATGTCCTGTTTGACGCGGCCCTTTTCCTGCAACTCCCGCTGCTCGGTCAATTGCCGCTCGAACTGGTCGTAGCCGCCGCGCCAGAAGGTCAGCTTCTGCTGGTCGAGATGGACGATGGAATTGACGGCACGGTTCAACAGGTCGCGGTCATGCGAGATGAGCAGCACGGTGTGCGGATATTTCGCGACATAATTCTCCAGCCACAGCGTGCCTTCAAGGTCGAGATAGTTGGTCGGCTCGTCCAGCAGCAACAGGTCCGGCTCGGAGAACAGAACCGCGGCAAGCGCCACGCGCATACGCCAGCCGCCCGAAAACGACGACGCCGGCCGCCGCTGCGCCTCGTCGTCAAAGCCGAGGCCGGCCAGAATGGTGGCCGCGCGCGATTCGGCTGAATGCGCATCGATATCGGCAAGCCGCATATGGATATCGGCGATCCGGTTGGGATCGGTCGCCGTCTTTTCTTCTTCCAGCAGCGCCGTCCGTTCGACATCGGCCTTCAGCACGATCTCGATCAGCGGCTCCTCCGTGCCGGGCGCTTCCTGCGCCACCTGGCCGATGCGCGTCTGCTTCGGGATGCTGACAGAGCCGGTCTCGGACGACAGGTCGCCGGTGATGGCCTTGAACAGCGTGGTCTTGCCGGTGCCGTTGCGGCCGACAAGCCCCGCCTTCGCGCCCGCAGGCAGCGTTAGCGAGGCATGGTCGAGAAGCAGGCGCCCGGCGATACGGAGCGAAAGATCGTTGATGGTCAGCATGGCGGGGCTTTTGCACGGGACGCTGCCCGACCGCAAGCCCTCACGCGTACGCTCTGCCTTCTTCCGTCCTCTGGAAATAGCTGAGGTCGAGCGACACGGACGGCCTGCCGAGCACCGTCAGGATCATATGCGCCTGCCCGCGATGGTGGGTATGATGGTTGAAGAAATGCCCAAGCGCCGGCGAAAGTCGCTGCGAAATAGTGCGCATGTCGGTCGCCGTCATATAGGTGAAGCGGCCGGATAGCGCCTTGTCGTCCAACGTTTCGACCCAATCCACGATTCGCCGATCCTCCGTTTCGCGCGCCATCCTGAGAACGGAAAACGCGCGGTGGAGAATGGCGTCCAGCTTTGCCGGCGCATCGCCCTCTCCCGTGAACCGCTTCATCCATATCCTGTCGGCCGTCAGAACGTGGTTCAAGGTTCCCATCATCGAACCGAAGAACGCGCCCGTGTCACGGCTGAACTCTTCGTCATTGAGATCGGCGGCGGCATCGTAGATTCTGCTATTGGCCCACTGGTTATAGGCCGCAAACATCATGAAATGGCGTTTCATCGGCAAAAGCGTCCTCCGAATCGACGGCCTGAACTGGCCCCCTGAGCCGGGCACTTGGCAATGGGCCGGCACGCTTGTATAGAGCCGCCACCCACCAATATCCAATCCAGAAGGACTTCCCATGGCGCTCGAACGCACCTTTTCCATGATCAAGCCGGACGCTACCCGGCGCAACCTCACCGGCGCCATCACCAAGATGCTGGAAGATGCCGGCCTGCGCGTCGTCGCATCGCGTCGCGTGTGGATGAGCCGCCGCGAGGCCGAAGGCTTCTACGCCGTCCACAAGGAACGCCCCTTCTTCGGCGAACTGGTGGAATTCATGTCGTCGGCGCCGACGATCGTGCAGGTTCTGGAAGGCGAAAACGCCATTGCCAAGAACCGCGAAGTGATGGGCGCCACCAACCCGGCCAACGCCGACGAAGGCACCATTCGCAAGGTGCACGCGCTGTCGATCGGCGAAAACTCGGTGCACGGCTCGGATGCTCCCGAAACCGCTGCCGAAGAGATCAAATACTGGTTCTCGGACACCGAAATCGTCGGCTGATTCAAAAGCTGACGATCAGGACGTAACAGCCTGATCTGAAACAAAAGAGCCGAGGCGAAACCCTCGGCTTTTTCATGCGGCGAAGATCGCGCTGTCACAGCGCGCGGAACCGCAGGACGGCGCGACCGTCCTTATCCGCAACGGTGAGGCCATCCGCGCCGACTTCGTAGGAGGCTGCCTTGTCGAACGCCTCGAACAGCGCGTGGTCCGCCGCCATCAACTCCGGCGCGCAGGCCATCTGGGTCGAGCCAGCCTGCCCGATGGCAAGACTTGATCCATCGATCCTGGCGCTGGCGAAATAGCCGTTGCAAAAGCCCTTGCCGGTGATCGCACCGGTCTGCTCGATACGGAAGGTGGCGCGGCGCTCGGGCAACGTCTCCACGCCGTCGACCTGCTCGGCCACCCAATCCTTGCCGTAAATCGTCTGCGCTGTCGCAGGTTCGTCCTGCTGCGCCACTTTCCTGACCATCACGGTCTGCGCCTCCCGCGACAGCGGGTCGACCTGATGGCGCGTATCGGTGATGAACCAGAGCTTGTCATCAACGGTAATGCGCGCCTGCAAAGCGTAGCTCATATTGGTCTGGATGACGGACGGATCGAACTTGATCTCGAATTTGATCGGCACCTGGCCTGCTGGAACGATCTTCTGCTCGCCAAGGATGGCGGCAGGCGCATCGGCTCGCGAAACATCGGCAAGCTGCACCGAAAGCACCGCGTTCGGCGGCAGCGCGATCCGCTCGCGATACAGCACTTCGCCGCGCACGACTTGCTCGGTTGCACCAGAAACGCCCGGCACGGCAAGCATGCCGATGACAAGCGGCGTAAACCCGAAAATGAAGAGTTCAGCGATCCTGTCCAGCATGGATTATCAGCTCCTTTTCGGGGCCGACTTGACCCAAGGAATAAGGACAATCCATGGCGGCCGCTGGGCATTCTTCGGGTTTGAAGTAAATATCGATTAACGCTTCCAGCGGGCTGCGGCCTGCTCGTCGGATTCCTTGGCGTCCACCCAGCCGCCTTCGGACCCATCGACGCGGTGCTCCTTCTTCCAGAAAGGCGCGCGCGACTTCAGGAAATCCATGAGGAAGCCGGCGGCCTCGAATGCCGCATGCCGATGCGAGGATGCCGCCACCACCAGCACGATGTTCTCGCCGGGCTTGATCTTCCCAAAGCGGTGAATGGCGGTAAGGCCCTGCAAGGCCCAGCGCTCAATCGCTTCATTGGCGATACGGCTGATTTCGGCATGGGCCATGCCCGGATAATGTTCGAGTTCCAGCGCGACAAGCGCGCCCGCCTCGTCGCGGCATAGGCCGGAGAAGGTAACGATGGCGCCGACATCGGTCCGCCCGGCAGTCAGCCTGGCGATCTCGGCGGCAATTTCGAAATCCTCCGCCTGGATGCGCACCGTCGGCACGACCGCGCCCGGCATCTCAGCCACCGGTCATCGGCGGGAACAGCGCGATTTCGCGCGCGCCCGCGATTCTTTCGCGGTGGTCGACATGCTCCTGGTCGATGGCCACGCGGATCACGTCGGGATATTGCAGCGCGTTTTCATATTCCTCGCCGCGCCCTTTCAGCCAGCGCAACAGGTCGGCGACGGTTTCGATGTCATTCGGCAGTTCGACTTCTTCTTCCGGCTTGCCGATCCGCTCGCGCACCCATGCGAAATAGATGAGTTTCACCGCAAAAACCCTACTCGTCGATGATGTGCTTGAGGCCGGCCCGGAAATAATCATAGCCCGTATAGAGCGTGACCAGAGCCGCCACCCACAAAAGCACGAGACCCGTCTGTGTCGTGTAGGGGAATATCTTGTCGCCGGCAGGGCCCGCGAGAAGAAAAGCGATGGAGACCATCTGGATGGCGGTCTTCCACTTGGCCAATTGCGTCACCGGCACGCTGACCTTCAACGCGGCCAGATATTCACGCAGGCCCGATACCAGGATTTCGCGGCACAGGATGATGATCGCCGCCCATAGCGACCAGCCGGCGATGCCTGCATGGCGGTCGGTGTCGGCCGCGAGCAGCAGCAGGCAGGTGGACACCAGCAGCTTGTCGGCAATCGGGTCGAGCATCCGGCCGATATTCGAGGTCTGCTTCCAGGCGCGCGCCAGATAACCGTCGAGATAATCGGTGATGCTGGCGACAAGGAAAATGGCCAGTGCCGACCAGCGCGCGAAATCGCTCGACTTCAAATGGCCTTCCATGAAAAAGCACACCACCACCAGTGGCACCGCGACGATGCGGGCATAGGTGAGCATGTTGGGCAGATTGAATGCGGGCTTGGCCATGTCTTCAAAACTCTTTCTGTCACGGTACTCAAATCAGAAGGCGGCGGCAGGGGTCAACAGATGAAAATCGATCGGCCAGCTTAAATCGGCTACAATCGGGCGGCTCCCACGAAAACGCCATCGGCATCGGCGGAAATGCCGCCCGTTTTATGAACAGCCCTAATTTTCATGGAAATGGTTATAGACCAGCTTTGCTATCCGTTCGGAAATTCCGTCCACTTTCATCAAATCCTCGACGGCTGCCCGGCTGACCGCCTTGGCGGTGCCGAACGCCAGCAGCAGCGCGCGCTTGCGGCCTGGCCCGATGCCGCCGATCTCGTCGAGCGGGTTTTTTACCAGTTCCTTCTTGCGGCGGGCGCGATGCGTGCCGATGGCAAAGCGATGCGCCTCGTCGCGCAGGCGCTGGACGAAATAAAGCACCGGATCGCGCACCGGCAGCGAAAATGAGGATTTGCCGCGCACGAAAAACCGCTCGCGGCCGGCCTCGCGATCCTGCCCCTTGGCGACACCGATGGCAACGACGCGGTCTTCGATGCCGAGGTCCGACAGGATTTGCCGCACCGCCGTCATCTGGCCCTGCCCGCCGTCGATCAGGATCACATCGGGCCACGCCGGGAACCCCGTATCCCCGGCCGTTTCGTCATCGCCTGCCACTGCATCCGGAGCCACATCGCCATGCTCCTTGAGAAGCCGCGAAAAGCGACGCTCCATCACCTCGCGCATCATGCCGAAATCGTCGCCGGGGGTGATCTCGGTCGAACGAATGTTGAACTTCCGGTACTGGTTTTTCACGAAGCCTTCCGGCCCTGCGACGATCATCGCACCGACGGCATTGGTGCCCATGATGTGGGAATTGTCGTAGACCTCTATGCGCACCGGAGGCCGCTCCAGGCCAAACGTCTCCGCGAAACCGGCAAGCAGGCGGGTCTGCGTCGAGGTCTCGGCCAGCCGGCGGCCGAGTGCCTCGCGCGCGTTTTGCAGCGCGTTGTCGGTCAGTTCCTTTTTCTCGCCGCGCTGCGGCACGGAAACCGCGACCTTGCGGCCCGCGCGGGTCGACAGCGCGTCGGCCAGCAACGCCTGTTCGGTGACCTCCTGAGAAAGCAGGACCATCCGCGGCGCCGGCTTGTCGTCGTAAAACTGCGCGATGAACGACCCCAGCACCTCGGAAGCCTCCATCGCGGGATCGGCCTTTGGAAAATAGGCGCGGTTGCCCCAGTTCTGGCCGGTGCGGAAGAAAAACACCTGGATGCCCACCTGCCCGCCTTCCTGGTGGATGGCGAATACGTCGGCCTCATCGACCGTATGCGGGTTGATGCCCTGGTGGCTTTGCACATGCGACAGCGCCGCCAGCCGGTCGCGATAGATGGCGGCTCGCTCGAAATCGAGTGCGTCCGACGCTTCCTGCATGGCGGCCGAAATTTCCGTCTTCACCTTCTGGCTGCGCCCGGAAAGGAAATCCTTGGCCTCGGCCACCAGTCCGGCATAGTCGCCATGCGAGATTTCGCCGGTACAAGGGGCTGCGCACCGTTTGATCTGAAACAAAAGGCAGGGGCGCGTGCGGTTTTCGTAGAACGAATCCGTGCAGCTTCGCAGCAGGAACGCCCGCTGCAGCGAATTGATGGTGCGTCCAACCGCCCCCGCAGAAGCAAACGGGCCGAAATAATCGCCTTTGCGCGAGCGCGCGCCGCGATGCTTGTAGATGCCGGGCGACGGATGATCGCCGGTGAGCAGAATATAGGGAAACGACTTGTCGTCCCGCATCAACACATTGAAGCGCGGCCGCAAGCGCTTGATTAGATTCGCCTCGAGCAGCAGCGCTTCGATCTCGGTGCGGGTGACGACAAACTCCATCGTCACCGTTTCGCGCACCATGCGGCCGATGCGGTTGGTGTGGAACCGCCCCTGCGCGTAATTGGTGACGCGCTTCTTCAGGCTGCGCGCCTTGCCGACATAAAGCACGTCGCCCGCCGCGTTCATCATGCGATAGACGCCGGGGGCATTGGGCAGGCGCTTGACCAGTGTCTGGATGACTTCCGCACCGACCATGCCATCGGCGTCGCCGGCATGCGAGGTCCAGTCTATCGCCGTAAAGGCAACATCCGGGCCGGACGCCTCGGGGGCGGCGTCGACGCCGTCCTCCTCGACGTCGATATCGGGAACGTCGTCGCCGGCTGACAGGCGGTGCGCCTTGTTATCGGGTGTATCGGAGTTCATTGAATTGTTGCCATTGCCAAGCGCTGGCCACGCTGCGGGCCGCGCGTTGCAGTTGCCGGGCAGGTACGATAGTCAATCCACAGGCAGCGCACGATGGTCTCCGTTTCTTTCATGTCGGCAAGGCACTGAAGATGGACCGACTTGTACATGGTCAAACGCCTATACCAACCGCCGGGGGAATTGCGCCATATATGGGATGTTTCCGCGACTTTCGCTGGTCTGGAAAGACTCAATGCCCGACATTACAGGCCCGCTTGCGCGATCAACAGCCCGGTCGACATGCAGGCCCGCACGATGCTGACATACCCGATGCCCGCGTTCGAACGGATGCCTCGCGGGAACCGAATGGGGGCGAAGCCATCTTTAGTGTCAATGATTCAAGTGTCATAGCCGTCGAGGGAGCAGAGCCTTTTGTCCGTGGATGAACAGCAAAGGCCCGTATGTCTTGTCACCGGCGGGGCTCGGCGACTGGGCGCGGCGATTGCCACCCGTCTCGCCCCCCGTTTCGACCTGGCTATCCACTATCGTTCGTCCGGGGATGAAGCTGAGCAACTGGCCAGCCGATTGCGCGGCAAAGTCGGTGCCGTTCATCTGTTTGAAGCCGACCTCGGCGATGCCGTGCAAGTAGCCAGCCTGGTTCCGGACATCGTCCAGCGCATGGGCCGCCTCGATATGGTCGTGTGCAACGCCTCGCAGTTCGACTTCGATACGCCGTCGGATTTCTCCCCTGAAGCCGCCCAGCGGATTCTGGCTGTCAATCTGATTGCGCCGATGGTCCTTGGCCGCGACCTGGCGCTTCACGGCTCGCCGCAGGCCACACTCGTGCACATGCTGGATAGCAAGGTATTTTCGCTCAATCCGGACTATTTCAGCTACAGCCTGGCCAAAGTCGCGCTCAAAGGCGCTATCGAAATGCAGGCGATGCATTTTCGGCGCAAGGTCCGCGTCTGCGGGATCGCGCCCAGCGTCACCCTCCTCAGCGGCGACCAGTCGCCGGAGAATTTCGAGAAAAGCTGGCGTCACACGCTGACTGGCGAAGGCCCTACCCTTCAGGAAATCGGCGGCGCGGTCGAATTCATCTGGGACACCAAATCGCTCAACGGTTCGATCATCACGCTCGACGGCGGACAGCATTTGATGGGCTTGCAGCGCGACGTCGCTTTCATGGTGGATTGACGATGGAAATCACCGAACGAACGGTCATCGTGCGCGACCTTGAACTGTCCATCAGCATCGGGGTGCATGCCCACGAAAGACAGGCGCCCCAGCGGCTGATCGTCAGCGTGGAAGCGACGATGAAAGGCCAGGGCTTCGCCATCGATGAGATCGCCGCCACGCTCGACTATGACCGGATCTGCGACTTCATCCGCTCGATCGCCGGCGAACGGCACGTCGAGTTGCAGGAAACGGTCGCCCGGCGCGTCCTTGCCTTTGTTCTTTCGCTTCCCGGAGCCGCCTCAGCCGTGGTGGAAACCCGAAAGCCGGACATATTCGACGACTGCGCTTTTGTCGGAGTGCGATTTTGCGGGCGCAACGCATAGCGATTAACGCCCCGAACGAGGCGTAAGAAAGCGTCAATAAATCGGGCGAGACTGTGGCAACGGGCCTCGATCGGCCTAAAAAATCGGCGTGCAAGCCGCCGAAATGACGCCTGTATCCGGTGCATCCTAAGGGTTTGGCCCGTTTTCTGTTGCCAATCGGCAACGCCCGATTTCTGCCTTATTGGCGCCAAGCAATGACCTGTTTTCAGGTTCGCTTCAGCCGCATTTCAGCACGACATTTGGAACCGATGAGCGGCCAGCCCGTTTCTCCTCCCGGACGAGTGGGGGCGCTCACGTCAAAAAGCCTGTGTACGTGGCTCAAGGAGTTACCAATATGAAAGCTAATCTCAAATTTGCGCGGCCGCTCGCGGCGGCCCTTGGGCTCATCGCCTTTGCCGGCGCTCCTGCTTTTGCTGCAGACGTCGTCTCGGAAGAGCCACCGGCACCGATGCCCATCGCCGAACTGCCGATTGCCTCGTGGGCCGGTCCCTATGCCGGTATCAACCTCGGCTACGGCTTCAGCGGCCGCACCGATGACGGCGGCGACAGCTACAAGACCGATGGCTTCGTCGGCAGTGGCTTCGTCGGCTACAACTGGCAGATGGACAATTTCGTGTTCGGTGCCGAAGGTGAAGTCGGCTATAATGGCGTCAAGGGTAACGACGCGCTGACGGAATCCAAATCGGGCCTCGAGGGTTCACTTCGCGCCCGTCTCGGTTATGCCGTAACGCCTGAAATCCTGCTCTACGGCACGGCCGGCGGCGCGGCCCAGAGCCTGAAGGTATCGGATGCCCTCGGCAGCGACAAGAACACGATGGTTGGCTGGACGGCCGGCGTCGGTACCGACATCAAGCTGACGGACAATGTCTTCGGCCGTGTCGAATATCGTTACACCGATTACGGCAGCAAGGACTTCACCACGCCGCAGTTCGGCACGCGTAGCGTCGATTCGCGTGACAACCGCATCACCTTCGGCGTCGGTATGAAGTTCTAAGCCAAGCGCTTCACTTGAAGACGAAAGGCCGGGCTGAAAAGCCCGGCCTTTTTCATTGCGGTCAATTAGAGCATCGGGCCGAAGTGTTGAAATGGCCTTCCGCCCTACGCAGGCAGGAACGGCTTCAGTTCCGGGAATTTCTCGTCGAACCGCACGGCCCAGCGCGCCAGGCGGCTGCGGCCCTTTTCCCACTCGCCGGCAAAGCGAAGGCTCATATAGGCCAGGCAGGCGCGCAGCGCGATCTGCCCAACCGTTATCTTCTTCGGCAGCTTTGGCGGATTGGCGTTCAGCATGTCGAGGCTGGCCGCAATCTTGGTCCATTGCGCATCCAGCCATGGCTGGAAAACCATTTCTTCCGGCCGAAGCCGGCGCTCGTAGATGATCGACAAGGCGCAGTCGCAAATGCCATCGGCCAGCGCTTCAAGCACCTCGGCGTCGATGCGCTTGTCCGGATTGCGCGGGAACAGCGCGTTTTTCGAACTGCGGTTGAGGTACTGCGTAATGGCGCGGCTGTCGAACAGGCTGCGGCCATCGTCCAGCAACAGCGTCGGGATCTTGCCCAGCGGATTGGCGTCGATCAATTGCGCGGGCCGCTCGCTGGTCTTGACCGGCACGGCATCGATGGCGATCCCGGCATAGGCGGCCGCCATGCGCACCTTGGCGCTGTAAGGCGAAGCGGAGGCATAAAGCAGCTTGGGCATGTGACGTTCCTGTTATTGTGAAATGGGCCTGTTATTGCAAGATGAGCTTGTCCGTACGATACGCGATAGTGTCCGGCCATGAAATTTATCCACCGCGCACGGGCGGCATCACCACCTTGGCCTTGTGGCAAGAGCGCCGATCTACCTCGTCGCAGGCGCGAAAATCGAGATCCTTGGTCATGCAGATTCGCACCTCGCGCAAAAAGCGCCTGTCGCAGGTAACGGCTATGCCATCGGGCGGCAACCCGGCATTGGCGCGAAGGAACGCCACTTCCGCGTCTTCCGGCGAGAGCGTGCGGTAGGCATCCAGCCGTCGAAACTCGGCAGGCACGGCAACTTTCTCGCGCGCGGCGCGAAGCACGTCGAAATAATCGCTCTGGCTCAGCCCTGTGCAGCTTCCATGCTTTTGCCATTCATGCCGGATCAAGCCTGCCGACGGCATCAGGTCATAAAGCGCACGCAGGGTCTGACTGGTAATTTTCGGCTCGTCCGTCCCGCATTTTTGCGGATAGCCGCGCTCGTATTGCGGCCAAAGCCCATGCACGACGAAGGCATAGGGACGCCCGGACCCGCATTGCTGCCGGTTGGCGTCGCCGCCTTCCGCCTCGCAATAACTGGGCGACCAGGACAGCGACAAAACATAGAAATCAAAACCGGTACCTTGCGGCACACCGGGCTTTTTGCGCGGAGAGGTTGCTTCATTCCCCTGAACCGTGGCTGCGTCGGTTTGCGCCGAAGCGCCCTTCGCAGCTTCACTCTCGTTTGCGTCGTTGCCGGCCGGTGCGCACGCCGCCAAGCCTAACACGGCCAACGCCAGCGCGGCCGGCAATAATTTCCGGCCTCGCCCGGCCATCGGATTCGCCCGTTCAGCGCAGGACGCGGCAACGGCCGTTATAGACCATCCAGCGATCGAAGCCCGCGACGCAGAATTCGACATTGTCGCCGACCGACGCATAGCCCTGACCTTCCTCGATCAGGTACCAGATGGTGCGGTCATGACCGTTGGTCAGCGAAACGGTAGCGCCGCAATAGCGCCGCCCGATCGGCCAGTTGTCGCCGGACGGAAGGTAGCGATGCTGATGGATGCGGCTGAAGTCGGTAATGGCCACCTGCGGCAGGTTCGGCACGTTGCGTACCTGATGATTGAACCGCCGGGTGATTTTGCTGAGCACCCAGGGCTGCCCGCAGACGCCAGAATCGCCATTGTCGACATAGCCCGGAAGATCGGCCGAAAAAGCCGCAGGCGTGGCGGCGAGCGGAGCGCAGACGCCGAGCAGCGCCGCGAGGAAGGAGGTAGCAAAACGAGTCATCTTGATCTCTTTCGATGCAAGCGCGCACTGTGAGGATTCGCGCGGTTCCGGTCAAGCTGCCGCGAAATTTCGCCACCGCAACGTCAGGCGATTTCACCAGCCAGCCATTCAAGTCCCCAATGCGCCGGTTGTTCCACGACCAGCAGCTTGTGCAAGGCCGGCAACAGGGTGCGAAGCTCGTTTTCCAGCGTGAAAGGCGGGTTGACCACGACCATGCCGCTGCCGTGCAGGCTTGGAACCGGCGATGCCGGCGCGATTTCAAAGGTTACGTCGAGGATTTTCGCAATCCCCGACCTGGCCAGATTTCGGCGAAAGGCAGCGACGGCAGCGCGATCCTTGATCGGATACCACAGCGCATAGATGCCGCCCGGCCAGCGCTTGTACGCCCGCGCCAGCCCATCGATGAGGCGCTCGAACTCGCCCCCTTCCTCGAAAGGCGGATCGATCAGCACCAGGCCGCGCTTTTCCTTCGGTGGCAGATGGGCGCCGAGCGCCAGCCAGCCGTCCAGTTCCATCACCCGGGTCTGGAAATCCCCGTCGAATTGCGTCTTCAGCCTGGCCGCATCCTTGGGATGCAGTTCTATCGCCGAAAGCCGGTCCTGCTTGCGCAGCAAATGTCGCGCGATCAGCGGCGAGCCGGGGTAGCGCTTCATTGCGTTGCCGCCAACGGCCCGAACCGCCGCCAGATAAGGCGCGACCAGCGATGCCGCGTCGGCTTTCATGTCGGCGTCGATCAACCGGCCGATGCCGCCCTTCCACTCGCCGGTCTTTTGCGCCTCCTGCGAGGAAAGGTCGGTGAGACCCGTGCCGGCATGGGTGTCGATGACGCGAAAGGCTTTTTCCTTCTGTTTCAGGTACTCGATCAGCCGCACCAGCACGATGTGCTTGACGACGTCGGCAAAGTTCCCGGCATGGTAGGCGTGGCGATAATTCATCTTAGAGCCTGTTTGATAATTCGCCCAGCCGAGGCATATGGCGTGATTTTCGAGAACCGGAGCGGAGCGTACTCCAGTACGTGAGCACCGGAAGCGCAGAAAATTGCGTCAGATGGCCGGCTGGGTAGAGTTAACAAACGGGCTCTTACGAGGACGAGCCGCCACCCCTGCCCCAGCGCGGCGGCGGTTGCGAGTTCGGGTTTTCAGGCCGCCCGCCCCGGCCGTGCCGGAACGCCAGCACGAGGCCGATGAAGCCGATAGCGATCAAGGAGAAACCGATCGGCTGCAGGCGTGGATCGATCGCTTGAGCGCCCGAGCGCAGCACGAGATCGACAGCCTTGATCTGAATGTCGTCGGCGTCGCCCTGCCCGACCGTAAATGTGTAAGCCCCGTCGCTCACTTCGGGAATGAGCCCCGCCTCGTCGCGAAAAATCCGGTCCGTTATCTGTGGGCTTTGCTCGCGCGGCGTCGGATTGCCCCTGAATTTCAAGGTGGAGGCAAGCGCCGTCTTGCCGCCATGGTCAGCCGTGAGGGTAAGAACCGCACGGTCGGAAGACAATATCCGGTCGGTATTGGTGGTCAGGTCGACCAGCACGCGCACCGGCGCTTGCGTGCTTTTCAGTTGAACATCCTGTGGCTTGAACTGGCCGTTCTCATAGACCCGCCATGTCCCGATCTCGGCACCGGAAAAATTGCGCAGCGACCAGGGATAGATCGCGCCGATCCCCACCCCGGCCAGCAAGATCAGCAGAAACAAAAGGCGCATCGTTTTTCCTGTCCAGAAAGGCGTGGCGCAAAACGCCTTACGCCTTGCGCTCCCAGCGTCGGTCGGCGGCCTGTTGCCAGTAGGTAACGGCGTGGCCGGCCGATTTCATCGTCGTCCAGTGCCCGCGCGCCGCCTCCACCTGGCCGGCATCATGGCCATCGAACAGAAACACCGCCCGCTCGTAGGCATTCAGGTCCGGCGGCACGGCTCCATCGACCAGAAAACGAATTTGCGCGCCGTTGTCATTGGCCTCGCCGGTAGTCAACAGCACCGGCTGGTCCGCGGCAAAAGGTTCCCGGTCGGTGCCATGCGCCAGGAACGAATCGTCGCGAAACGTCCACAGATGCTGGTCGAGCGCATCGCGCCGCTCCTCGCTGCCCGTCTGCACCACCGCGCGCCAGCCGCGACCGATGCTGCGCTCGAGAAGGCCCGGCAGCGCATCTTCAAGCGTCGATTCGGTCATGTGGTAGAACAGAACTTCGGTCAATTCAGCGCTCGTAATTGTCGCGAACCAGCCTGTCCAGAAGCCTGACGCCGAAGCCCGAGCCCCATGAGTGGTTGATCTCGCTGGAGGGCGCGCTGATCGCCGTGCCTGCAATATCGAGATGTGCCCAGGGCGTTTCCTTGACGAAGCGCTTGAGAAATTGAGCGGCGGTGATGGCGCCGCCAAAACGGCCGCCGATATTTTTCATGTCCGCGTTCTTCGAATCGATCAGCTTGTCGTATTCCGGACCGAGCGGCATGCGCCACACTCGCTCCTGCGTGGCCTGGCCGGCGGCGCTCAGTTGCCCGGCCAGTTCGTCGTCATTGGAAAACAGGCCGGCATGGTGCTGGCCCAGCGCCACCATGATGGCCCCGGTCAGCGTGGCCAGGTTGACCATGAATTTCGGCTCGAACCGATCGTTGCAGTACCAAAGCGCGTCGGCCAGCACGAGACGGCCTTCGGCATCGGTGTTCAGCACCTCGATGGTCTGGCCGGACATGGACGTCACGATGTCGCCGGGGCGCTGCGCATGCCCGTCGACGGCATTCTCGACCAGCCCGATAATGCCGACGACATTGGCCTTGGCCTTGCGTGCCGCAAGCGCGTGCATCAGCCCGGTGACAGCGGCGGCCCCGCCCATGTCGCCCTTCATGTCCTCCATGCCGGAAGCCGACTTGATCGAATTGCCGCCCGTATCGAAGGTCACGCCCTTGCCGACGAAGGCGATGGGCTTTTCCTTGGCCTTGCCGCCGTTCCACTGCATCACCGCCAGCCGCGCGCCACGCGGCGACCCCTGCGCGACGCCCAGCAGCGAGCCCATGCCGAGCTTCTTCATTTCCTTCTCGGTGAGGATTTCGACCTTGACGCCCAGCGCCGTCAATTCCTTCGCCTTTTCGGCGAATTCGATCGGCCCAAGCGTGTTGGCCGGCTCGTTGACGAGATCGCGCGCCAGGAAAACGCCGTCGACCACCGCCTCCATGTCGGCGAAAGCCTTCTTGGCCTTGGCGGGATCGGCGCACTGGATGGTCACCTTGGCCGGCTTTTTGGCGCGGCCCTCGGCGTCGTCCTCGTCCTTCTTGGTCTTATATTTGTCGAACGCATAGCTGCGCAGCAGCAGGCCCGCCGCAAGGCTGGCGGCATCTGCCGCGCCAGCCGGACCATCCACGACGACCACGATCTCCGCGGCCTTGCGCAACGCGGCCGCGATGGTGCCGCCGAGCTTCAGCCAGTCATACTCGTCGAGCGGCGATTTCTTGCCGGTCCCCACGACAACGAGCCGGTCGAGGGTCGTCCCCTCCGGCGTCAGCACCTCGACCGTGCTCGCGAATTTTGCGGAAAATCCCGCTGCAGGAAACGCACGATCGAGCACCCGGCCCGGATCACAGGCACGCGCGGCTTCGCCAAGCGCCCCATTTTCGCCCGCCAGCACAAAGACACTGCCTTTCGTGGGAGCGGCGAACTTGGCGAAGGAAACGGAAGGGCGCGTATTCATGTCTGTCGGCTTTCGGAACAATGCTGAATGGAGCGCGACATTTGGTCGTTTTGGGGCGTTTGGCAATAGTTGGACGGTCGCAGCGGCAAATTTGCGCGATTTGCGTCAGGGCTATTTGTCTCATGACCTGCGCTCCCCTTTATCTGCGGCCGCCTGTTAACCATCTATCTTTTCCCTTCCTTATCCAATATTGCCGACACTGCGGCCTACCGGGACACGCTTGGGGTGCAACGGAACCCAGGCCAGTCCGGTTGTGCAAGCGACGCCGGACAGATACTTTGTGCGGAGGCATGATGCCGGTCGAATGCAGCCGAGAACCAGACTGAATGAAGGTCGTCGAACGCTACATCATGCGGCGCACATTTGCGCTTTTCATGGGAACGCTCCTGTGGACGCTGGCGATCGTCTGGACGACGCAGGTGCTGGCGCGCATCGATCTTGTTACCGATAGCGGCCAGTCGGCACTGACATTCTTTCAACTCGCCACGTTCATCCTGCCGTCCATCATCCCGATCGTCGTGCCGTTTGCGCTGGTCGTCGCGGTAGCCCAGACGCTGAGCACGATGAACGCCGATTCGGAACTGGTGATCATAAGTGCCGCCGGCGCCTCACGGCTCGCCGTGGTCCGGCCGATCTTGCTGCTTGCCATTGCCGCCGGCCTGTTTTGCTTTGTCATCCACAACGGCATCGATCCTTATGCGCGCCAGAAGAACCGCGACCTTATTGCATCGGCCCGCGCCGACTTCCTCGCCCTGATTATTCAGGAAGGGACGTTCCGCAAGGTCGATGACGGGCTTTTCGTGCAGATTGGCGAGCGATTGCCCGATGGCCGGTTGGGCGGGATCTTTGTCGCCGATTCGCGACAGCCAAACGTCGATCTCATCTATTACGCCAAGACCGGCGCCGTCATCGATCGCGGCGACAAGAAGGTGCTGCTGATGAACGACGGCGTCGTCCACCGCAAGTCGCCGTCGGACGACGTGTCGGTCATCCGCTTCACCTCCTACGCGTTCGACCTTTCGGCATTCAGCCCCAACAATCCGGGCAAGATCCTCTTGCCGAAGGACCAGACGACGCAATATTTGCTGAATCCCGATCCCAATGACCCGGTCTACAAGCAGGAACCCGATCTTTACCAGACCGAACTCAACAAGCGCTTCTCCGAATGGCTTTTCCCGATAGCCTTCGCGCTGATCGCCCTGGCGGTCGCCGGCGACGCCAAGTCCCATCGCGAGGCGCGCATCCATCCCCTGATCACGGCCATCGTCATCTGCCTCGTGGTGCGCTGGCTTGCCTTTTTCGCCGAGGGCGAATCCAAGAGCGAGCCGGTGCTCGGCTATCTGATGTATGCGATCCCCATCCTGGCGTCGCTCGTATCTATCCTGTTCATTCGCGCGCAGAAAACCATGGAACTGCCGATGAACTGGATCGACTCCAGCCTTGCCGCCGGACGCAGCCTGCGTAAGCACGCGGCAGCCGTCAGGACCCGTATCTTCGGCGGTCCCACCCCCCGCCAGGGAGCGGCATAATGGGTTGGACGCTCGGCCGATACTTCTTCTTCCGCTATGCAAAAATCACGGCGTGGTTTTTCCTTGGCATTTTTGCCTTGATCTTCCTGATCGACTTTACCGAAATGACCGGGCGCACGGCGCGCCTGCCCGGCTTCACCTACCAGACGGGATTGATGATTTCGGCCTTTCGGGTGCCGATGATCATGCTGCAGACGGTGCCGTTCGTCGGCCTGTTCTCCGCCATGGCGACGCTCGTCTCGCTCAACCGCAAATACGAACTGGTCATCGCCCGCTCGGCCGGCATATCCGCCTGGCAGTTCCTGCTGCCGTGCTGCATCGGCGCGCTGGCGTTCGGCGTGCTGTCGGTCGGCGTGCTCAACCCGATCGCCGCCTACGGCTTTTCCCGCTCCGAACAATTGGAAAGCAGCCTCAGTTCCGGCAAATCCAACGCCATTTCCGCCGCATCGGCCCCGTGGATACGGCAAAAAACGGCATCCGGCGACACCATCATCGGAGCCCACGCCATCCTCAACCAGGGCCTGGAGATGGCGGACGCCTCGTTTTTCATCTTCGATCAGGAAGGCAACATCGTCGAACGGAAGGATGCAAGGCACGTCTATCTTCGCGACGGTTATTGGGACCTGCAGGACGTCAAGATATTCCGGGAGGGCAAGGCTGCCGAGAGCCGGCCGGAAGACCGCGTTGCGACCAACCTCAAGCCGGAATTCGTACAGGAACGACTTGCAAGGCCCGAGACGGTCCCGTTTTACGAGTTGCCGGGAAAGATTGATATTGCCCGCTCTTTCGGACTTAGGGCAAATGCCTTCGCCATGCAGTTTGATTCCCTGATGGCGCTGCCCTTCCTGCTTCTGGCAATGACGCTGATCGCGGCGACGGTATCGATGCGGTTTGCCAGAATGGGACAGTCGGCAACAATGATTTTGGGTGGTGTCTTTGCCGGGTTTCTGCTTTATGTCGTATCGGTCCTGGTCAAGGCTTTCGGGGTGGCCGGATTCGTTCCGACTGTCGTGGCTGCCTGGTTCCCTGTAGTTGTATCGATGTTTTTTGGGGTTACGTTCCTGCTGTACAAGGAAGATGGCTAGTGGAAAGGGCTGTGTTGCGTAGCCGTAAGGCCGCCCGTTTGACGCATCTTTATGGCGCGACGGCCTTGGCTTGCCTTTTTTCCTGCGCCTTCCCGGCAGTTCCGGCCTTCGCCCAGGATCTGACCGCGCTGGCGCCCGAGGTTCAACCCGGCTCGCAGATGCTGCTGGAAGCCGACACTCTGGTCTATGACAACGACGCCCAGACCGTCACCGCTGTCGGCGGGGTACAGATCGACTATGCCGGCAATCGTCTGGTTGCCCAGCGCGTTACCTATGACCGCAAGTCCAAGCGGCTGGTCGCCAGCGGCAACGCCCAACTGGTCAACAGCGACGGCACCAAGGTTTATTCGGAACATATCGATATCACCGACGATTTCGGCAACGGCTTCATCAACGCGCTGCGCGTGGAAACCCCCGACAAGACCTACATGGCGGCCGAGAGCGCCGAGCGCATGGGCGGCATCCTCACCACGTTCCACAACGGCGTCTATACCGCGTGCGAACCGTGCGAGGACAAACCGAACAAACCCGCGCTGTGGCGCATCAAGGCGCGCAAGGTAATCTGGAACGGCGAAAAGAAGACGATCCGTTTCGAGCAGTCGAATTTCGAGTTCTTCGGTTTCCCCATTGCCTATCTGCCGGCGTTCGAAATCGCCGATCCGACGGTCAAGCGCAAAAGCGGCTTCCTGATCCCCGGCATCCGCTACAAGAGCGAGATGGGCGTCGGAGTTACCGTTCCCTATTATTTCGCGCTGTCCCCCACCTACGATTTGACGGCCAAGGGAACCTATTATTCCAAGCAGGGCTTTTTGGGTGAAGCCGAATGGCGCCAGCGATTCAACAACGGCGAATACTCGCTGAAGATGGCCGGTATCCACCAGAACGATCCTCAGGCATTCGACGCCAATACGGTTGATTCCGGCGCGGCCGGTGATCCGACCAAGTTCCGCGGCATGATGGGCACCAAGGGCCATTTCGCCATCAATTCGCGTTGGGATTTCGGCTGGGACATCCTCGCCCAAACCGACAAGAACTTCTCGTACACCTATGACATCGATGGCTATAAGGACTACTACCATCGTTCGGAAGTGTATCTGACCGGCCTGAACGACCGTAACTATTTCGACCTGCGCGCCATGCGTTTCCAGGTTCAGGAATCGGCTCTCGACAGTTCCAGTTCGTCGGTAAACAGGTCGCAGCCCTGGGTTCTTCCCTCGCTCGACTATGCCTACATTCCAGAAACGCCGCTGGCCGGCGGCCAATTGTCCTTCAACCTCAACGCCAGGGCGCTCCACCGCGACTCGCTGGATAGGGCGTTTACCCTCGGCACTGCCGATGTCCAGCGCCTCGGCGGCCTCGAAGGCGATTCCGGCCGCATCACCGCCGAAGCGGAGTGGAAACGTACCTTCATAACCGATGGCGGCCTGGTGATCACGCCGATGCTCGCCTTCCAGGCGGACGCCAATTACGTCGACGCTTCGACAGGTTCGATCGCGGCCGTCAACTCGATGGCCAACAATCCGCTGATCGACACGACAGCCGACACGCGCTCGACCTTCAGCCGGTTCATGGCCACCGCCGGACTGGAATTGCGCTATCCGATCCTGTTTGCGATGGGCACTTCCAGCCACATACTGGAACCGATGGTGCAGACCTTCGCCCGCCCCAACGAGCAATATGTCGGTGGACTGGGAATTCCCAACGAAGATGCGCAGAGCTTTGTCTTCGATGCGACGACGCTGTTCGAACGCGATAAATTCTCCGGCTACGACCGCGTCGAGGGCGGCACCCGCGCCAATGTCGGCCTGCGTTATTCGGGCAGCTACAACAATGGCTGGTCCACCCACGCCGTATTTGGTCAATCGTACCAGCTTGCCGGGCTCAATTCCTTCGATACGCCCGACCTGGCCAACGTCGGCGCCTATTCGGGGCTGGAAACGGATACATCGGATTTCGTTGGCCTCGCGGGCATAGCCAGCCCCAGCGGTTTTTCCGCCTCTGTCGGCGGCCGTTTCGACGAAAAGACCTTCGAAGCGCGCCGCACCGAAGTGCGCGCGGCCTATAGCGGATTTCCGGTTTCGCTGGCCTCCAGCTATACCTTCATTCAAGCCCAGCCTCTCTATGGTTTCGAAAAAGACCGCCACGAGGCCTCGCTCAGCGGAACCTTCAAGTTGGGTCAGAACTGGAGCGTGTTCGGCTCCGGCACCTACAATCTTGAAGACGATTACATCGCCAGCAAGGGAGCAGGTTTCTCCTACGCGGACGAATGCTTCACCTATCTGATGACATTTTCGGAGACACTGGCAAGCAAAGGCGCCACCCCCTCGCAAAGCATCGGCTTCAACATCTCGTTCCGCACGATTGGCGATTTCGGGTCCTCGACCGCCGCTACGCAATGATGGTTGCACGAGCCGACATCGTTTCGCCGTATAAAGCAGGCACAGGATTGTCGCATTCACTCCAGAGATTTAGCCCGGGATGAAATCGAAATGCTTTCGATGAGGAAATACTTTTTTTCGGCTGGATTTGCGCTTTTGGCCGCAATGACCGCTGTTTCCGTCACCGCGACGACGCCGCAGGCCTTCGCCAATACGATCGCCTATGTTGTCAACGATGTGCCGATCACCTCCGCCGACATCAAGCGTCGGGCAGCTTTTTTGCGCCTGCAGCGCCGCAAGGGCGATGCGGCCAATGACATGATCGAGCAAACCCTGCGGCTTGGCGAGGCGAAACGGTTGGGCATCAACATCAGCGACAGCCAGGTAAACGAAGCCTATGCGCGTTTTGCTTCCTCCAACAAGATGAAGGTTTCGCAACTGGACGGCGTTATGGCGCAGGCTGGGGTGACCAAGCAACATTTCAAGGAATTCATCCGCGCGCAGATGGCCTGGAACCAGGCGCTCGGCGCCCGGTACCGCGCCGAACAGGGCGGCAGCGGCACCAGCGAGCAGGAGATGGTGCGGCGAATGCTGGAAAAAGGCGGCGACAAGCCCAGCGCGACCGAATACATGCTGCAGCAGGTTATCTTCGTCGTCCCCGCCGCCGAGCGGAAATCGACAATGGGCAAGCGCAAGCGTGAGGCCGAGGCGATGCGGGCCCGTTTCAACGGATGCGAGAACACGCACCAGTTCGCCAAGGGCCTGATGGACGTCACCGTTCGCGATCTCGGCCGTGTCCTCGCGCCCCAATTGCCGCCGGAATGGGCCGACCAGATCAAGAAGACAAAGACCGGCGGCGCTACCACGGTCCGTGAAACAGAGCGGGGCGTCGAATTCATCGGCATCTGTTCCTCGCGCGAAGTATCGGACGACAAGGTCGCGCAGATGGTCTTCCAGGCCGAGGGCAAGTCGGACGACAAGGCCGATGCGCTCAGCGTAAAATACCTCGGCGAGTTGAAGGCGAAAGCCCGCATCGTCAAGCGCTGACGGCCGGCCGTGACCGTGCATGACGTCCCGCTGGCCCTCAGTGTCGGTGATCCGGCGGGTGTCGGACCGGAAATCGCCCTTGCCGCATGGGCGAGACGCAAGGCCGACGCCGTACCCGCCTTCTATCTGCTTGCCGAACCGGCTCTCTTGAAAGTGCGAGCCCAACGGATCGGCGCCACTGGCGACATTATACAGACCACGCCGGCGCAAGCCGCTTCCGTCTTCGGGAGTGCCCTGCCCGTTGTCGCGCTGGAAGCCAGCTTCACGGATACCCCCGGCCAGCCTGACCGGGCCAATGCGGCGGGTATCATCGAGGCCATCGACCGCGCCGTTGCCGATTGTTTTGCTGGTCGGGCTGCCGCTGTCGTCACCTGTCCCATCGCCAAGAAGCCGCTCTACGATGCCGGTTTCCGCTTTCCCGGCCACACCGAATATCTGGCGCATCTGGCATCGCTCCACACCGGCCGCGAAGTCACGCCGGTGATGATGCTCGCCGGCCCCGATCTGCGTACCGTCCCGGTCACCATCCATATTCCGCTGGCCGATGTTCCCAAGGCGCTGACCCGCGAACTGATCCTCGCCACCGTCCGCATCACCGCGCACGATCTTAAAGACCGCTTCGGGCTGAAAAATCCACGCATCGCGATTTCGGGCCTCAACCCGCATGCGGGCGAAGGCGGCGCGATGGGCAGCGAGGACGAATACATCGTGCGCCCCGCCGTGGAACAGTTGCGCGCCGAGGGCCTGGACGCGTTCGGCCCGCTGCCGGCCGACACGATGTTCCATCCCCGAGCCCGCGCCGGCTATGACGTAGCCATCTGTATGTATCACGACCAGGCGCTTATCCCGGCCAAGGCGCTGGCTTTCGACGAAGCGGTGAACGTGACGCTCGGCCTGCCCTTCATCCGCACCTCGCCCGATCACGGCACCGCCTTCGACATTGCCGGCAAGGGCATCGCCCGCCCCGATAGCCTGATCGCAGCGCTGAAACTCGCCCGACTCCTGGCCGACACGAAGCCCGCCGCATGAGCATCGACGGGCTGCCGCCGCTCCGCGAAATCATCGACCGCCACGGCCTTCAGGCCAAGAAGGCGCTCGGCCAGAATTTTCTGCTCGACCTCAACCTGACCGGCAAGATCGCGCGCAGCGCCGGCGACTTGTCGCAATGCACCGTCATCGAGGTCGGCCCCGGGCCGGGCGGCTTGACCCGCGCGCTGCTGATGAACGGCGCACGCCGCGTCGTCGCCATCGAGCGCGACGAACGCTGCCTTGCAGCGCTTAAGGAAATATCCGCCCACTATCCGGGCCGGCTGGAAGTGATTTCGGGCGATGCCATGAAAGCCGATTTCGCCAGTCTGTCGGGCGGCGAGCCGACCAAGATCGTCGCCAATCTGCCCTACAACATCGGCACCGAACTTCTGGTGCGCTGGCTGACGACCGAAAAATGGCCGCCCTTCTACACCTCCATGACGCTGATGTTCCAGCGCGAGGTGGCCGAACGCATCGTGGCGAAGCCCGGCAGCGACGCCTATGGCAGGCTGGGCGTGCTGGCCGGTTGGCGTTCGGAAGCAAGCATCAGCTTCGATGTGCCGGCGCAAGCCTTCACGCCGCCGCCCAAGGTCACGTCCTCGGTCGTACATCTGGTGCCGCGCGCGACACCCTTGCAAGCCGAGGTGAACAGGCTGGCGCGCGTGACCGAAGCGGCCTTCGGCCAGCGCCGAAAGATGCTGCGGCAAAGCGTGAAAAGCCTCGGCGGCGAGGCCCTGCTCAACAGCGTCGGCATCGATCCGACCCGCCGCGCCGAAACGCTGAGCATCGAGGAGTTCGTGCTGCTGGCCAACGCCGCGCGGTTTTAACTTTTAGCATCGGAACAACCCGAAAACCGGCAACCACTTTCGGTCCGATGCTCGCTCAACGCGCCAGCGAAAACAGCGCATCGCAGTCGAGATGCGTTTCCAGTTCCCCTGCGATTTCATCCAGCGCGCGCTCGACCTCGGCGCGGTAATCGATACCGCCACCCTTGACGCCAAAACTTTCGAGGAATTTTCCACGAAAGCCATCGGCTGAAAACAGCCCATGCAGGTAGGTGCCGAACACGCGGCCATCGGCCGATATGGCGCCGTCCTCGACGCCATCGACGATCGTGGCTGGCCGAAGCGTATCCGGCCCGGTCGTGCGGCCAAGATGGATTTCATAACCGTCCAGCGCCACATCGAATGGCACCGAATGCGCGGCGACCTTTCGCACCGTCTTTTCCGGCTCCATCACCGTTTCCACATCGAGCAGGCCAAGTCCCTGCGCCTCGGTCACGCTGCCCTCGATGCCGTGCGGATCGCGCACCACGCGGCCCAGCATCTGAAAACCGCCGCAAATGCCGACGACATGCCCGCCCCGCTTTACATGGTTCGCCAGGTCACGATCCCAGCCATTCTCGCGAAAAAACAGGAGATCGCCGATGGTCGATTTCGAGCCGGGAATGATCACCAGCCCGGCATCTTCAGGCAAGCGTTGGCCCGGCGGAACGAACGCCACCTCCACCTGAGGCTCGGCCTTGAGCGGGTCGAGATCGTCGAAATTGGCGATGCGCGAAAGCATCGGCACGGCCACTTTCAGCGCTCGGCTTTCGCCGGGCGCGAGCCTGTCCAATACAACCGAATCTTCGGACGGCAGGCGTGCCGCCGCCTTTAGCCACGGCACCACGCCGAAGCAGCGCCAGCCAGTGAATTTCTCGATGGAAGAAATGCCATCCTCGAACAGCGAAACGTCGCCGCGAAACTTGTTGATGAGATAACCGGCAACCATGCGGCGATCTTCCTCCGGCAAAATCAGATGCGTGCCGGTAACCGAGGCGATCACCCCTCCCCGGTCGATATCGCCGACTAGGACGACGGGCACATTCGCGCGCGTCGCAAACCCCATATTGGCAATATCGCGGCTGCGCAAATTGATCTCCGCCGGTGATCCTGCCCCTTCGACAATGACGAGGTCCGCGCCTTCGTTCACCTGCGCCCACGAATGCAGCACCGCATCCATCAGTTGCACCTTCAGGCCCTGATAATCCCGCGCCTGCGCCTCGCCGAATACCTTTCCCTGCACGATGATCTGCGAGCCGATATCGCTGTGCGGCTTCAGCAGCACCGGGCTCATATGCACCGTCGGCGGCACCCCGCAGGCAAGCGCCTGCAGCCACTGCCCGCGCCCGATTTCGCCGCTCATTCCCGGTTCCTCCGGAATATAGGCGACGGCGGCGTTGTTCGACATGTTCTGCGGCTTGAACGGCCGCACCTTCATGCCGCGGTTTCTGGCCGCGCGACAAAGCCCGGCGACCAGCACGGTCTTGCCCACATCCGAGCCCGTTCCCTGCAGCATTATCGCTTTGGCCATTGCCTTTTTTCCGCTCTCCGCCGTTCCTAAACCCGGCGTGCCGGGGTTGCGCGGCGGCATCATTGGGCTAGATTGGCCTCAGCGCATAGCCAAAAACGACAGGCTGGCGACAAGTCAGGAACATCAGCGAGGACGCCATGGACGCTGCAGTCGATGCGACCGCCGGCCAATTCGAACTCACCGAAGACCAGCGCGCAATCCAGGAGATGGCGCGGGCCTTTGCAGCCGACCGTGTTGCGCCGAACGCGCTGCAATGGGACAGCGACCGGCACTTTCCATCCGACGTGATTCGCGAAACCGGGCCGCTCGGCCTCGGCGGCATCTATGTCAGCGACGACGTCGGCGGATCGGCGCTGGGGCGGCTGGATGCCGTACTGGTTTTCGAGGCGCTGGCGCATGCCTGCCCCGGCTTTTCGTCGTTCATCTCGATCCACAACATGGCCGCCTCGATGATCGACCGCTTCGGCAGCGAGGAGCAGCGCCAGCATTTCCTGCCGAAGCTGACCTCGATGGAATGGCTGGCAAGCTATTGCCTGACCGAGCCCGGCTCCGGTTCCGATGCGGCCGCACTGAAGACGCGCGCCGTAAAAAGCGGCGGCGATTATGTGCTGAACGGCACCAAGCAATTCATCTCCGGCGCCGGCGACAGCGACCTCTATGTCGTCATGGTACGCACCGGCGCGGATGGCCCAAAAGGCATCTCCACCATCGTCGTGCCCAAGGATGCGCCGGGGCTTTCCTTCGGCGGGCTTGAACACAAGATGGGCTGGCACATGCAGTCCACCCGTCAGGTCGTCTTCGAGGACTGCAAGGTGCCGGCGCAAAACCTGCTTTCCAATGAGGGCGCAGGGTTTGGTATCGCCATGGCCGGGCTCGACGGCGGCCGGCTCAACATTGCCGCCTGTTCGCTGGGCGGCGCGCAATCCGCGCTCGACAAGGCGCTGGCCTATGCCGGCGAGCGCAAGGCTTTCGGCAAGACCATCGACCAGTTCCAGGCGCTGCAATTCAAGTTGGCCGACATGGAGACGGAATTGCAGGCGGCCCGCATCTTCCTCTACGCGGCCGCATCCAAACTGGATCGAAAAGCGCCGGACGCGTCGAAATGGTCGGCCATGGCAAAACGCTTCGTCACCGATGCCGGCTTCGACATCGCCAACCAGGCGCTCCAGGTTTTCGGCGGCTACGGCTATCTGCACGATTATGGCGTCGAGAAACTGGTGCGCGACCTGCGCGTCCACCAGATCCTCGAAGGCACCAACGAGATCATGCGGGTCATCATCGCGCGGCATCTCATCGGCCGCTGAATTTTCGCCGCTAAAACTTCCGGGAGAACTAAATGACCACCATCGCGTTCATCGGCCTTGGCAATATGGGCAACCCCATGGCCGCCAACCTCGTCAAGGCTGGTCACGAGGTACACGGTTTCGACCTGATGCCGGAAAATCTGACGGTTGCGCACGAGCACGGCATTACGGTGATGGCCAATGCCGTGGCGGCGGTGAAGGATGCGGACGTGGTCATCACCATGCTGCCGGCCGGAAAGCATGTGTTGTCGGTCTATGGCGACATCGCGCCCAAGGCGAAGCCCGGCGCGCTGTTCATCGATTCGTCCACCATCGACGTCGAATCGGCGCGAAAGGCGCACGCTATCGCCCAAAAACATGGGCTGCTGTCGGTCGACGCCCCGGTTTCCGGCGGCACGGGCGGGGCAAATGCCGGCACGCTCACCTTCATGGCCGGCGGCGCGAAGGACGCCTTCGCCAAGGCCGAGCCGATCCTGCAGGCCATGGCCGGGCGCATCGTCCATTGCGGCGAAGATGGCGCCGGCCAGGCGGCAAAAATCTGCAACAACATGATCCTCGGCATTTCCATGATCGGCGTCGCCGAGGCCTTCGTGCTCGCCGAAAAGCTCGGCCTGTCGCATCAGGCGCTGTTCGACGTCGCCTCGACCTCGTCAGGTCAATGCTGGTCGCTGACGACCTATTGTCCGGTTCCCGGTCCGGTTCCCGCCTCGCCCGCCAACCACGATTACAAGCCGGGCTTCGCCGCAAGCCTGATGCTGAAGGATCTGAAGCTGAGCCAGGAGGCAGCCCAGGGCGCGGGCGCGGTGACCCCGATGGGCGCGGAAGCCGCCCAGCTTTATGCGCTGTTCAACGCACAAGGCCACGGCGGAGCGGACTTTTCCGGCATCATCAACTTCCTGCGCGGACGTGCCGGATAGCGCACGAATCTATCTTCGCTTTTTATGCCCTATCCGGCGAAAAAGATTACAAATTTAGGTTTGATTAAGCTCTCGATAACCACGCGGTAACGATGTGCCTGTAGAACGGATGGCAAGGCGGACATACAGCACCGCCCACCGCTCCGGATCAGGTTCTGCGTACCGGAGCAGTTAAGTTTCGCAATGTTCGAGTAGCGAAACGCCATGCGTATCTGGCAAAGCCGCGTACCCTTCCGGGACGCGGTTTTTGCGTTCAGGTGCTCTCTATTTCAGCATGATCTGACCCGAAAACCGGTGCCCACTTTTCGGGATCATGCCTTGGCAGATAATCTGCGAAAATTGGCCTTTACCGTGCGGCCCGCTGGCCGCAGCGCCGCTTCGATCGAGCGCTCGACCGCGACGCCGTTCAGCACAGAGGGCGTGCGACCGGACATGACTTCTGGCCAGAACGCCGCCATCGAACCGACCATCGACATCTGCGCGGCAAAAATGCCGTCCACCGTCGCCAGCGCCTTTTCCGAAACGGCGCGGCCCGTCTCGCCTTGCCATGGCGTTTGCCGGCTGGCCTCTTCGGCCATGATCGGCAGCCGCATCATGGCGACCATCGGCGCCAGCATGAACGCGCTGCCCGTCGACGCGGCGCGCTGCACCGCGATGGAACTGCGTGACTTTCTCATGAAATTCGCTCTTTCAAAATGGCGGGACTCACAGACCCGCCACCAATAAGTTATGGCTGCGTCTTTAGTTCCGCAACCTGATCGGGGGCTCCGCAACCAGATCAGGGTTCCGCAACCGGATCGGGCAAATTCAGCCCCGGCGCAAATCCGCTTCGGCAAGGTCGAGCGCCCTGGCGATGCGGTCACACGCCATGTCGATGATGGCGCGGGTCCAGATCAGCGGCGGCGAAAGGATCATCGTATCGCCGGTCGCGCGCATCATCATGCCTTGCGCGATGGCGTGGTCGCGCACGGCGACGGCAGCACTACCGACTGGCTCAAACCGCTGCTTGGTCGCCTTGTCCTTGACGATCTCGATCGCTCCCATCAGCCCGAACGAGCGCACCTGGCCGACCAGTCCATGGCCGCCGATGCGCTCCTGCAAGGTTTTGGCGAAATACGGACCCGTATCCGTCCTGACCCGCTCGACCAGCCCTTCCCGCTCGATGATTTCGAGGTTCTTCAGCGCCACCGCACACGCCACCGGATGCCCCGAATAAGTATAGCCGTGGTTGAATTCACCACCTTTTTCAACCAGCGTGGCGGCGATCCGATCGCCGACCAGCAGGGCCGACAAGGGCTGGTAGCCGGAGGTCAGCGCCTTGGCCGTCGAGATGGTGTCCGGCTCGATGCCGAACGACTGCGCCGCGAACCATTCGCCGGTGCGGCCATAACCGGTGATGACTTCGTCCAGCATCAACAGCACATCATATTGGCGGCAGATGCGCTGCACCTCGGGCCAGTAGCTCATCGGCGGGATCTTGACCCCGCCCGCCCCCATGATCGGCTCGCCGATGAAGGCCGCGACCTTGTCCGCGCCCGCTTCGAGGATGGCGTCTTCGACCGCTTTCGCCGCGCGCAGGCCAAAATCGTGATCGCTTTCGCCCGGCAACGCCAGTTCGTAGGCGTAGGGCATCATCACATGTACGATGTTCGGCACCGCCCCGCCAAGTTGCTGATGCATGCCCTCCATGCCGCCCAGCGAAGTGCCGGCCACCGTCGAGCCATGATAGGCGTTGTGGCGCGAGATGATGCGGTTTTTCTCTGGCTTGCCTTCAAGCGCCCAGAAATGGCGCACCAGCCGAAGCGCCGTGTCGTTGGCTTCCGAGCCGGAAGAGCCGAAAAATACATGGTTGATGGATTTCGGCGCCAGTTCCGCCAGCTTCTTGGCCAGAAGCACAGGCGAAGGCGTCGAGCATTTGAAGAAGGAATTGTAGTAGGGCAACTCCTTCATCTGCGCATAGGCGGCGTCCGCCAACTCCTCGCGGCCATAGCCGACATTCACGCACCACAGCCCGGCCATGCCGTCGAGAAGCTCAGCCCCTTCCGAATCGTAGATATACGGCCCCTCGGCGCGTGTGATGATACGCGACCCGGCCTCGCGCAATTCCTTGTGGTCGGTGAAGGGATGGAGATGATGCGCGGCATCGATCTGCTGCAACTGCTTCAGCGAATAATTCTGATATGTCATGGAGTTAACCTCTCCTCTTGACTCAAATTGGCAATTCCTTGCCGTGAAGGATCAGTCAGAGGAACACGGGCGGCGAATAGCCGATGCGAGCGCACAGCCGCAGGAGTTCGGCGCGAAGCGTTCGCGGCGACGGCGTCGATGCGTAGTGGCTTTTCGGCCGTGCGTTGAGCCGCATGATCAACATGTCGTACCCTACCGCATCATTTCCGAAAACCGGAAACGATTATTTAAAGCATGTCTCCCGAAAGTGGGAACCGGTTTCGAGGTAAAGACATGCAAGAAAACAAAGACCTAAAGCTCGGCAAGCGAATCTGAAAGATCGCGACGTGCTTTAGAGCGGTCATCCGCGTTGGCGGACAAACGAACGGAACGTCGAAAAGACGATTAGAATGGCGCTCAGCACGGCGATCAGGACCGGCAGCCCGACAGGCCCCACCATCTGCATGACGAAACCGGCGGTCGGCGGCCCGATCATGCCGCCGACGCCCCACATCAGGCCGAAGGCGGCGTTGCCGGCAACCAGCGCCGATCCGGAAAAGCGGTTGCCCATCTCGACCAGCGCCATTGTATAGACGCCGTAGCCCACCCCGCCCATGACCAGCAGCAACGGTCCTTGCAGCGGCGTCGTGATGATGAACGGCAACAGCAGCGCTCCCATGAGGTTGGTAAGCGCACAGGCCACGATCATTTTGCGCCCGCCGACGCGCTCGGCCATCAGGCCAAGCGGAATCTGCACCACGATATTGCCGATCGACATGACGCCGATCAGCGTCGCCAGCGTCGCCTCCGGCAGGTGGTAGCCCGCGCCGAACACCGGCAGAAGCGAGTAGATGCTCTGCTGGTTCGCGGAAGAAACCACCACGGCCAGCAGCAAGGTGGGCGCGACCATCCAGAAATGCAGGATGCCGCCATGGCGGACACCGTCGTCAAAGCTGTTCAACCTGCTTGTGGTGAGAAACAAGATGAACGCACAGCCTAGAAAGCCGAAAATGCCGACAAGCAGCGGCGGCCACCCGTCCGTGCCAAGCAGCGCCAGCGACAGCGGCCCGGTGGCATAACCGGCCCCGGTGATGGCGTTGAACACGCCCAGTATGCGACCCCGTCGCGCCGCCGGCGCCAGCGCGATCAGCCATACTTCACCCAGGATATAGAGCGGGTTGACGGCAAGCCCGATGAGAAAGCGTGCCGGATACCAGGCCAGCCAGTTCTGGGTCAGCCCGACGAACAGGAACAGCAAGGCCGCCGAAGCAGCACTTCCAACCGCCAGCCCGCGCGCCCCCAGGAGCCGCACCAGCGCCGGTACGAACAGCGACGAGCACATCAGGCCCAGCGGCGTCATCGCGGCCGAAAGGCCGATGGCGCTGGCCGAAATACCCTGCTTCTGCATCAGGAAGGTGAACAGCGGATTGCTCAGCCCCTGCGCCACGCCGAACACGGTAACGCTGGCGATAACGCCGAAAAGCGCGCCGACAGGCATTCTCGCTTCCGGGGCTGCCTCGGCGGTCATCTGCCAGCCTTGTGGCGCCAGAGCGCGACGCCGGTAGCGCCGGCCAGCACAAAACAGACGATGCCAAGCGTCAGCGGCAGGCCCTGTGCGCCGAACGACCCCATGGCGGTCCCGCCAAGCGGCGGCATGATAATGCCGCCCACCCCCCAGACCATCGCGAAAGCTGCGTTTCCAGCCATCATCGTCTTGCCGGTGAAACGCTCGCCCAACTCGACGATCGACATCGTGTAGACGCCGTAGGAAACCGAACCCCAGACGAACAAGAGAGGCCAGATCAATGGCGTCTGGATCAGCAGGGGCAGCGCGACGCAGCCAAGCACGGTCAGGCAAATACAGACGAACCGCACCGGGCGTGCGGAAAAACGTTCCGCCAGAAGACCGAGCGGCACCTGCATGGCGATGTTGCCTGCGATCAGCACGGTCAGCAGCGCCGACATATCGAACGCCGGGATGTCGTAATAGGCTCCGTATACGGGCAGCAGCGCCAGCACCGCCTGCTCGAACCCGGCGGCGATGACGACCGTGAACACCAGCAGTTTGGCAAGCGGTATGAACTGCCAGACCGAGACATTGTCGCCGCTCATATCCGCCCTGGGGAGCCGCCCAAGCACGGACGCCAAGCATGCGCCGCAGGCAATGAAGGCGCAAATGCCGACGAGGAAAGGCGGCCAGCCTTGCGTGCCCACGGCAAGCAGGCACAGCGGGCCGGCCGCAAACCCCATGGAAATGACCGTGGCATAGATGCCCATCACCCTTCCGCGCCGGGCCGGCGGGGCGAGCGCGATCACCCACGTCTCGCTGAGCACATAGAGCGGGTTGGTCACCACCCCGATCATGAAGCGCAGCAGGAACCATGGGTAGACATTGTAGGTCCAGCCGATCAGCAGCAGCGTCAGCCCAGACAGGGCCGCGCAGGTCAGTGCGGTGCGGCCCGCGCCGAAGCGGCGCGCAAGCATCGGTACCATGGGCGCGGAAACGATGAAGCCGATCGGCGTCATCGCCGCCGACAGGCCGATCATCCCCGGCGAAACGCCCTGGCGCTGCAGGATGAAGGAAAGCAGCGGATAGGTCAGGCCCTGTGCGATCGCAAACACCGAAACGGTCGCGATGACGCCCGCGATCGCCGCCCAATCCGTCAGGTGCTCGCTGGAACTGGCCTGCGCCATACGCCTACCGTCGTCAATCGCTGGAGAAATCTCGAGAAACGCCCTGCTATCGGCTCGCGGGCATGAAAGGAAGTGCCGCCCAGCCGAATCCGCTTGCGCCACGCGCGATTGGATCGTTTCGTGGATATGCGCCCCAAAACGAAGCCCGCACGGCGGCGTAAAGGACCTCACGCGTGCCGGTGCGGCAAGATTGATGCTGCAAGAATTGACATAGTCGCAAAAAAACAAGCTTGTGTCGCTGTCAGGCACCATCTCGACTGCCCGGCCCTATTGGCTGGTAATGTTCTTGCATTTCAATTGGAAGCACACGTTTGGCGCCCTGGACGGCTCGTCCGGGCCAAACGAAAACGATCAACGAACTCCGGGAGGAAAATCTCTATGAAGAAGCTATTGGCTTCAACCGCACTGGCTGCCGCTCTTATCGGCTTTGCAGGCGCTGCGACGGCCGCCGAATGCGGCGACGTGACGATTTCCAACATGAACTGGCAGTCGGCCGAAGTCCTGGCCAGCATCGACAAGATCGTGCTCAACGCCGGCTATGGCTGCAATGCCGAGTTGGTCGTTGGCGACACCGTGCCGACGCTGACCTCGATGATCGAGAAGGGCCAGCCCGACGTGGCGCCCGAAGGCTGGGTCGACCTGGTACCGGACGTCGTGCAGAAGGGCATCGCCGACAAGAAGCTGGTATCGACCGTCGAAGCGCTTTCCGACGGCGCGGTTCAGGGCTGGTGGATTCCCAAATATCTGGCCGACGCGCATCCCGACATCAAGACGATTGCCGACGCGCTAAAACATCCCGAACTGTTCCCCGCCCCGGAAGACGCCTCCAAGGGCGCCGTCTATAACGGCCCGCAGGGTTGGGGCGGCACGGTCGTGACCGGCCAGCTTTTCAAGGCCTATGAAGGCGAGAAGGCCGGCTTCACGCTGGTCGACACCGGCTCGGCGGCAGGGCTCGACGGCTCGATCGCCAAGGCTTACGAGCGCAAGGAGGGCTGGATGGGCTATTACTGGGCGCCAACCGCCATCCTCGGCAAATACGAGATGGTCAAGCTCGAATACGGCGTGCCGTATGACGCAGCCGAATGGAAGCGCTGCAACACGGTCGCCGATTGCGCCGATCCCAAGCAGAACGAATGGCCCAAGGACCACGTGCAGACACTGGTGACGACCGCCTTTGCCGACCGTGCCGGTCCGGCGATGGATTATTTCGCCAAGCGCTCCTGGTCGAATGAGACGGTGAACAAGCTGCTTTCCTGGATGACCGACAACCAGGCGACCGGCGAGGAAGGCGCAAAGTACTTCCTGAAGAACAACCCGGATATCTGGGCTTCGTGGGTCCCGGCCGACGTCGCCGAAAAGGTCAAGAAGGCCGTCGAATAAGGCTTTCCAATTTGGAATTCGCGAAGCGGCGGGCCACCCGCCGCTTCCCTTGTTTGGCTCATAAGACGAGCCGAAATGTGCACTATCACCAAACCCTGCGCGTTTGCATGCGGTTGCCGGATAGCTCTAAAGTGCTGTTCGACGAGCATGCATTCGCGTGCGGATGGCTGGGCAGATAGATAGGCGGCAGGCAATGGACTGGCTCATAACCTTCCCACATTTGAACGACGATCTTCTGCGAACGCTGAAGAAGAGCATCGACGAAGGTTTTCGCATGTTCACGCGCGCCTATGGCGACGCCATCGAATCGTTCTTCGATCCGCTCCAGTATTTTCTCATCCACTCCGAACGGTTCATGACCAATACGCCCTGGCCCATCATCCTGGCGCTGGTGGCGGTGCTGGCCTGGCTCGGCAGCCGCAGCATCAAGATCGTCATCGGCTCGCTTCTGGCGCTGTTCGTGATCGGCCTGTTCGACATGTGGGACGACACCATGAAGACCATTTCCATGATCTTCGTCTGTACCGTCATCGCCATCGTCGTCGGCATCCCCATCGGCATCCTGATGGCGCGCTCCGACCGCGTGCAAAGCCTGATCAACCCCATTCTCGACGTCATGCAGACCATGCCGAGCTTCGTCTATCTGATCCCTGTCGTCATGCTGCTCGGCATCGGCAAGGTGCCGGGGCTGATCGCCGTCGTCATCTACGCCATCCCGCCGATGATCCGCCTGACCAATCTCGGCATAAGACTGGTCGACAAGGACGTGCTGGAAGCCGCCGACGCCTTCGGCGCGTCCAGTTGGCAGAAGCTGAAGGGCGTGCAGATGCCGCTGGCGCTGCCCACCATCATGGCCGGCATCAACCAGACCATCATGATGGCGCTGGCCATGGTCGTCATCGCCTCGATGATCGGCGTCCAGGGCCTCGGCCAGCCGGTGCTGAAGGCCATCAACAACCAGTACTTCACGCTCGGCATGTTCAACGGGCTGGCCATCGTCGGCATCGCCATCATTTTCGACCGCGTCAGCCAGGCCTATGGCAAGCGTCTCCAACGGCATCTCGAGGTGGTTCATGGTTGATAGCGCAGCACCCGCCTCCGGCATCGAGATCCGCTCGCTCTACAAGGTGTTCGGCACGAACGCGGCGCATGCCGTGGACCTGGTCAAGCAGGGCATGAGCAAGGCCGAACTGAACCAGAAGCATGGCAATGTGCTCGGCCTCAAGGACATCAACCTGCAGATGCCGGGTGGCTGCATCCAGGTCATCATGGGCTTGTCCGGCTCCGGCAAGTCGACGCTGATCCGCCACATCAACCGCCTGATCGATCCGACCGCCGGCGAAGTGCTGGTCGGCGGCACCGATGTGGTCAAGATGAACGAGCACGATTTGCGCGAATTCCGCCGCAAGAACACGGCGATGGTATTCCAGAAATTCGCGCTGCTGCCGCACCGCACCGTCCTGGACAACACCGTCTATGGCCTGCAGATTCGCGGTGCCCCGCGCAAGCAGCAGGTGGACGAGGCGATGCGCTGGATCAACCGCGTCGGCCTCGCCGGCTTCGAGAACCGCTATCCCAACCAGCTTTCCGGCGGCATGCAGCAGCGCGTCGGGCTGGCGCGCGCGCTGACCAACGACGCGCCCATCCTGTTGATGGACGAAGCGTTTTCCGCGCTTGATCCGTTGATCCGAACCGACATGCAAGGCGTGCTGCTCGACCTCCAGAAAGAGATCAAGAAGACCGTCGTCTTCATCACCCACGATCTGGACGAGGCGCTGCGGCTCGGCGACCGCATCGCCATTTTGCGCGACGGCGAAGTCATCCAGCAAGGCACCGGGCAGGAGATCGTGCTGCATCCGGCCGACCCCTATATCGAGAAATTCGTCAGGGAAGTGAACCGCGCCCGCGTCGTCCTCGCCTCCTCCGTCATGACGCCGCTGGCCGGCTCGGGAACCGTCGAAGGCCTGCAGATCGCGGCCGAAGCAACGCTCGAGGACGCGCTTCGCGAAATGGTGCAGGCCGACGTTCGTACCGCCCAGGTGCTTGGCGCCGACGGCAAGCCGGCCGGGGCGCTGACGATGCACGCGCTGGCAACGGCCATGGTGACGCCAAGCACGATCGACGAACTGGCCGAGGCATAACCCGCCTCTTCTTCGCCGCATGCCAATGTCGTTTCCCTCGCTCTAGTGGTCGCCGCCTCCGCAATGGCGGCACGATCCCCGGTCCATTATGACGGATAAAATACCGCATTCCGAGGATCATCATGACAACCGCACCGCTTGCCGCCGACACCACCGCACCTGACCATCCGCGCCGTGGTGGCCGCGCCGGAAAGCGCGCCTCCGGCTCCGCGACCTTCGAGCAACCGCCGTTTCGCCATCTGCGCAATCCGCTCAAGCCGACGAACCTGGTTTCCGAGGACGAGCTGGAATCAATCCACCTCGCCTCGCTGCGCGTCCTGAAGGAAATCGGCGTCGACGTCCTGCATGACGAGGCGCGCCGGATCATGAAAGCGCATGGCGCGGATGTGCGCGAAGGCTCGGAGCGCGTTCGCTTCGACAGCGACCTGATCCTCGAACTGATCTCGCACTGTCCATCCGAATTCACCATCCATGCCCGCAATCCGGCGCACAATGTGCGTTTCGGCGGCGACAACGTCATGTTCCTGATGATGGCGTCGGCTCCGAACAGCTCGGACACGGATCGCGGCCGGCGCTCCGGCAATCAGGCCGATTACCGCAATTTCCTGAAGCTGGCGCAGATGCACAACATCCTGCATGGCACCGGCGGCTATCCGGTCGAACCGACCGATATCCATCCCAGCGTGCGCCATCTGGAGTGCATTCGCGACCTCGCCGTGCTGACCGACAAGATGTTCCACATCTATTCGCTCGGGCGGGAACGCAATGTGGACGGCATCGAGATCGCGCGCATCGCGCGCGGCATTTCCAGCGAGCAATTACAGGAAGAGCCGTCGGTATTCACCATCATCAACACCAACTCCCCGCTCAGGCTCGATGTTCCGATGATGGAGGGCATCATCCAGATGTCGAGCATGGGCCAGGTGGTGGTCGTCACCCCCTTTACCCTGTCGGGCGCCATGGCTCCCGTGACGGTGGCCGGCGCACTGGTCCAGCAGAACGCCGAGGCACTGGCCGGCATCTCCTTCGCCCAGATGGTGAAGGCGGGCGCACCGGTCGGTTATGGCGGCTTTACCTCGAACGTCGACATGAAATCGGGCGCGCCGGCGTTCGGAACGCCCGAATACATGAAGGCGCAGCTTGTCGGCGGCCAGTTGGCGCGGCGCTACCAGATCCCCTACCGCACCTCCAACGTCTGCGCCGCCAACTCGGTAGATGCGCAGGCAGCCTATGAAAGCGTGTTTTCGCTGTGGGGCGCCATGCAGGGCGGCGGCAACATGCTCATGCACGGCGCCGGCTGGCTCGAAGGCGGACTGCGCTGCTCCTATGAAAAGACCATCCTCGACATCGACCTGTTGCAGATGGTGGCCGAATTCTTGACGCCGCTCGATCTGTCGGAAGAGGCGCTGGCCATCGACGCCATCCGCGATGTCGGCCCGGGCGGGCATTTCTTCGGCACCCAGCACACGCAGGACCGCTACAAGAACGCCTTCTATTCGCCGATCATCTCCGACTGGCGCAATTTCGAAAGCTGGGCGGAAGCCGGCTCGCCCACCGCCGTCGATCGCGCCAACCGCGTCTGGAAGGAGCGGCTTGCCATGTACGAGCAGCCAGCCATGGACCCGGCCATCCGCGAAGAACTCGACGCCTTCGTCGAAAAGCGCAAGGCCGAAGGCGGCGCTCCGACGGATTTTTGACCTCCGACCCTCTGGTCCCAAACCAGAGGGTCAATCCCAACTTGATTCACTTTCTAGATCGAAAGCCTCAACACGATGAAATCTCACGTTAAAGCGGTTGTTATCGGCGGCGGTGTCGTCGGCTGTTCGGTTCTCTACCATCTGGCCAAGGCGGGCTGGACCGACATCATGCTGATCGAGCGTTCGGAACTCACTTCCGGCTCGTCCTGGCACGCGGCCGGCGGCTTCCACACACTGAACGGCGATCCCAACGTCGCCAAGCTGCAGGCCTATACGGTGCAGCTCTACAAGGAACTGGAGGAGGTTTCCGGCCAGTCCTGCTCGCTGCACCTGACCGGCGGCGTCATGCTGGCCGACACGCCCGAGCGCATGGACTTTCTGCGGCTGGCTCACGCCAAGGGCCGCTATCTCGGCATGGATACCGAACTTATCACGCCTTCCGAAGCCAAGGCTATGTTCCCGCTGATGGACGAAAAGCACTTCGTCGGCGCCATGTGGGACCCGGTCGAAGGCCATCTCGATCCGTCCGGCACCACCATCGCCTATTCCAAGGCGGCGAAGAAGCTGGGTGCGGAAATCGTGCTGCGCAATCCGGTCAAGGAACTGACGCAGGAGCCGGACGGCACCTGGAACGTCATCACCGAACAAGGCACGGTGAAGGCCGAGCATGTCGTCAATTGCGGCGGCCTGTGGGCGCGCGAGATCGGCCGCATGGTCGGCGTCGAACTGCCGGTCCTGGCCATGGAGCACATGTACCTGCTGACCGAGCCGATGCCGGAGGTCGAAGAGTTCAACAAATCGACCGGCCGCGAAATGGTCGGCGTGCTCGATTTCAAGGGCGAGATCTACACCCGCCAGGAGCGCAACGGCATCCTGCTCGGCACCTATGAGAAGGCCTGCAAGCCGTGGTCGCCGGTCAACACGCCGTGGGATTTCGGCCATGAATTGCTGGCCCCCGACCTCGACCGCATCGCGCCGTCGCTGGAACTGGGCTTCAAGCATTTTCCGGGCATCGCCAATGCCGGCATCAAGCAGGTCATCAACGGCCCCTTCACCTTCGCGCCGGACGGCAACCCGCTGGTCGGGCCGGTGCAGGGCCTGACCAATTTTTGGGTAGCGTGCGGCGTCATGGCCGGTTTCAGCCAAGGTGGCGGCGTCGGGCTGGCGCTGTCGAACTGGATGGTCAATGGCGATCCCGGCTTCGACGTCTGGGGCATGGACGTGGCGCGCTGGGGCGAATGGGCCAGCCTTCGCTACACCAACGCCAAGGTGCGCGAAAACTATTCGCGGCGCTTCTCGATCCGCTTCCCCAACGAGGAACTGCCCGCCGCACGACCGGCGCAGACGACGCCGCTCTACGACACCATGCTCGCCAACAACGCCGTCATGGGCGATTCGTGGGGCCTGGAAACCCCGCTCTGGTTCGCGCCGAAGGGCACCGAACCGAAGGATGTCGTTTCCTTCCGCCGCTCCAACGATTTCGGCCCGATCGGTGAAGAAGTCCGCGCCACGCGTAAAAGCGTCGGCGTCACCGAGATCGCCAACTTCGCCAAATATGAAGTCACTGGAGCGGGTTCGGAGGATTTCCTGAATCGTTTGATGACCAACCGCATGCCGAAAAAAGGCCGGCTGGTGCTGACGCCGATGCTCAACGAGTTCGGCAAACTCATCGGCGACTTCACCATCGCCAAGGCAGCCGAAGACCGCTTCATGATCTGGGGCTCGTCGGCCGCCGCGAAATACCACATGCGCTGGTTCGAAAAGCAGTTGCCGAAGGACGGCTCGGTGCGGCTGCACCGCTTCGACCAGACGCTGGTCGGCCTTTCCATCGCCGGCCCGAATGCCCAGGCGCTGCTGCAAAAGCTGGTCGATGTCGATGTTTCGACCAAGAACTTCCGCTTCATGGACTTCCGCGAGATGGCCGTCGGCGGCGCGCCGGCGATCGTCAACCGCATCACCTATAGCGGCGATCTCGGCTACGAAATCTGGATGGCCCCCGCCTATGAGCGGCTCGTGTACAAGGCGATCAAGGAGGCAGGCGAGGAATTCGGCCTGGTCGATTTCGGTATGCGCGCGCTGCTGTCCATGCGGCTGGAAAAGAATTTCCCGACCTGGTTCCGCGAGCTTCGCCCGATCTACGGGCCGTTCGAAGGCGCGATGGATCGCTTCACCAGGATGGAGAAGAACGATTTTATTGGCCGCGAGGCGGCCGCAAAAGAGCAGGCCGAAGGGCCGAAGCTGCGCCGCGTTTCCTTCATCGTCGATGCGCTCGACGCCGACGTGATGGGCGACGAACCGATCTGGGCGAAGGTTTCGACCGACTACGGCACCGTCGAAAAGCCGCATGGCTACGGCGCACCGCGCTTCGATGCCACCGGCAAGGAAGTGCGCGGCTCGACGGCAGCGGAAGGCGCATCGGCCGTACGCGGCATCGTTGACGGCGATTGGCGCGTCGTCGGCTGGGTGACGTCCGGCGGCTATGCGCACTATGTTGAGAAGTCGATGGCGCAGGGCTATGTGCCCGCCGCTCTGTCTGCAAACGAGAGCGCGGGCTTGTTCGAGATCGAGATTTTGGGACAACGCCGCCCCGCCCGTATCAATGTCGAACCGCCCTTCGATCCGGCCGGCGAAAAGATGCGAGGTTAGGGAAAGGCCAGGCTATCCCGTGATCGTCACCCTCGGGCTTGTCCCGAGGGTCTGCGCCCGCTGGTGAAATCGGGGGCGATCACAATCGTCGACGCGGTTAGATCCTCGGGACAAGCCCGAGGACGACGGCACTTAGAATGGCAGCCGGACCTCAGTCAGCAAGCATGCCGGCAGCGGATAGCGCTTTGCGCAAACTGCCGATGGTCTCAACCGGTGTCGTGCGTGCGGTGATAAACGGCAGGCCCTTGCACCGCGCCGTCCAGCCCACGATCTGGACATACCGCGCGGCCGGATCGAAGCGTTGCGCCAGCGCCAGGCTTCGGCAATCGATGGTCGCGACATCCGCCCGGCCTTCGGCGACCGCGACGATAGACGCCCGGTGCCCGCCGCTCTCGATGCGCTCCGCAAATATGTCGAGCGTTTCGCCCATCGCTTCCAGATCGCGCGTCAGTGCAAGAATACCCGACATGGAGTCGGTGCTATTGAAGGCAAGGCGACGGCCCCTCAGAAGGGAGAGCGGCAGCACAGCTTCGCCATCGGACGGAGGCGACACGCCCGCGAGGGAAGGTTCGCCCCGCCGCATCACCACCGCGCTCGAATAGAGCGCTCCTTGCCCACCCTCAAATGCCGAGTAATCCGGCTGCCCGATTACCCGCACATGCCGTTCCAGCCCCTGCCCCAGCGGACCCCAGCAGGTTTGCGTGAACAACAGGGCAGGATGCGTCCACAGGGCATGGAAGTCGAGTTCATCCGGTGGCAGCGTTGCCGGGTCGGGCGCGAGCGGCGGGCCGGATGCATCGCGTATGCCGCCCGGGACCGGCGACATATCGGCATTGCGGCGAACAAGCTTTTCCGGCGCGTCGATGCCTCCGCGCCGCAATCCATCACGCAACCGAACCCATTGCGCGTCGGTTTCGCCCACAACTTCGGGCCAGTCATACATCGGCAAAGCTGCAAGAAATTCGCTCATGCCGCGACGTCACCGCTTTTCGATTGAAATGACAAGGTCCGGGCGCCCCTCACCAGCCGGAAACCCGCAAAATCATTCTTTCGGCGGCTCCGCGGGTATGGGCGCGGTGCCCAGTCCGTTCAGTTGGTGGGCCTCGCGCATGCGCGGCTGGAACGCCCTGCCCGGCTCCGGCGAACGGCGCAGCGCAGGATGCACCACCGGCTCCTTCGCGCGGAACGCGTAGGCTTTCACCAGCGCCATATAATTCGGATAGACATACCCGTTATTGGCCTTGAGCCAATACTCACGGCGGTCGCGAAACAGTTTCGGCAAACCGTACCATGGCACGGTCGGGCTGTTGTGGTGCACGAAGTGCAAATTGTTGTTGAGAAACAGCAGAGAAAGAGGCGAGCGCTCGACAATGATCGTCCGCCCTTCCGGTCGTTCCGACCACTGATGCTCGGCAAAGGTGCGGATGGCGATCAGCGAGTTGCCGAGCCAGACGGGCACCAGAATGTAGAGCCATAGCGGCATCTGAAAGACCATTGTCACGACCGGCAGCACAATGGCGAGGCCGATCCCATGCAGCAGCCATGCCTTGCGGATAGCTTTGTCGCCCGCCAGCATCTGCCGGCAATCGTCGATGACGAAGCCGATGACCGCAAGCCATGGCCCCAGCACGAAACGCCCCGCCATGGTGTTGTTGATCTTCAGCAGGAGCTTCATCGCCGCAGGCATTCCGTCGTGATGCCACAGCGCCTGATAATAGCTTTCAGGGTCGTCGAGCGGGTCGGTCAGGCGCTCGTCGCAATGGTGGCGCAGATGCAGGGTCTTGAACCGGCGGAACGGCCAGACCAGTCCGATCGGCAGGAACACGAATGCCTCATTGACCAGCGCATTGCGGGTCGGATGGCCATGCAGCACTTCGTGAACGAGCGACGATTGCAAGGCCACCATCACCGTCAGGATGACAAGCGAAAGCAGTGGCCATTCAGGCCATATCAGCAGGCCGGCCACCAGCCACATGCCATAGCAGAATATCGCAAGAAGCACCGTCGGCCATTCGATAGCCCGTGTCCTTCTGCGGCTCTCGCCGATATTTCTCATCGTATCAACTGCCCCAACGCCGGAAACGGTCCGACTTCCTGACAGCATTGTGTCAGGATGGTTCGGCGGTAACAATGCGATAATGCGCACATAATGGTGACATTGCGCATCTTAGACAGCAAATGTTATGCATAGTGAACATATGTTGAGATTCATTTATGGCCCGAAGGCCCATCCGCCCCAGTGGGCGCAAATTTATCCTCACTCCATGAGGCATGAAAATGGACAAGCGCGACCTGTCGACCCTGTTCCGCACGCGGCTGAAAATGCTGCTGACGCGCTCGGACCTGAACCAATCGGCATTTGCGGCAGCAGCCGGCATCGACCGCTCGGCACTGTCGCAACTTCTGTCCGGCGCCTCCACCCGCCTGCCGCGCGCCGAAACGCTGCTCAACATCGCGGCCGAATTCAAGGTCTCGCTTGATTGGCTGCTCGGCCTCAGCCACGACGAGGGCGTCACCGGTGAAATCCGCGAAAGCCTGGAGATCGAGGAGGCTTCAGGCAGCTTCAACCGGACCCTGCTGGCCCGCTGGCACGCGGAGGCGCTTGGCACCAAAATCCGCTACGTGCCCGCCGGCATCCCGGACCTGCTGCGCACCGAGGCGCTGGTCGACTACGAATCCGGCATCGCCAATCGTAGCCGCGAGGCGCAGATCGGCGAAACGCAGTACCGCATCGACTATAACCGGCGGCCAGAAACCGACATGGAAGTCTGCATGCCGCGCCACACACTGGAAATCTTCGCGCGTGGGCTGGGCGTCTGGAGCGGCTTTCCGGAGGCTGATCGCCGCGAGCAGCTTCGCCATATGGCGACCCTGCTGGACGAACTCTACCCGACCTTCCGCCTGTTTCTATATGATGGAAGGCAGCGCTACTCGATCCCCTATACGATCTTCGGCCCGTACCGCGCCGCCATCTATGTCGGCGACATGTATCTCGTCTTGAACGCCACGGCCCCGATCCAGACCCTGACCCGTCATTTCGACAATCTGATCCGCGCCGCCGACATCAATGCCCATGAAGCGGCTGCCTTCGCCCTCGGGCTTGCCGACACCCGTTTTGACGAATGAAAACATCGGCCAGCGCCAAGGCTGGATATTGACGAGATATAAAGACTTCCTTATATCATTATCTCAAGGAAATTTTCCCAAAGGGATATCCGTCATGACCAACCCGATCGACGCACTACTGGCTGAGAAGGGCGTGCTTCTGGCTGACGGCGCCACCGGCACCAACCTGTTCGCCATGGGGCTGCAGGCCGGCGAAGCGCCCGAACTGCTCAACGAAAGCGCGCCAGACACCATCACCAGCCTGCATCAGGGTTTTGTCGATGCCGGCGCGGACATCATCCTCACCAATTCCTTTGGCGGCACCCGGCACCGGCTGAAGCTTCACAACGCGCAAGGCCGCGTCCATGCGTTGAACAAGCGCGCCGCCGAAATCGCGCGCGCCGTTGCCGACAAGGCCGGCCGCAAGGTCATTGTCGCGGGTTCCGTCGGCCCGACGGGCGAACTGCTCGTGCCGCTCGGCGCGATGACCTATGACGAGGCCGTGGAAGCCTTCGCCGAGCAGATCGAGGGCCTGAAGGAAGGTGGTGCGGAAGTCGCCTGGATCGAGACCATGTCGGCTCCCGACGAAATCCGCGCGGCAGCCGAAGCCGCCATTCGCGTCGGCCTGCCCTACACCTATACCGGCTCGTTCGATACTGCCGGGCGCACCATGATGGGTCTGCTGCCCAAGGACATCCATGGCGTCGTTGACGGTCTCGCGGCACCCATCGGCGTCGGGGCCAATTGCGGCGTCGGCGCGTCGGACATTCTCGCCTCGCTGCTCGACATGACCGAGGCGAAGCCGGAAGCGACCGTGATCGTCAAGGGCAATTGCGGCATCCCCGAATTCCGGGGATCGGAAATCTTCTATTCCGGAACGCCGGAACTGATGTCCGATTATGTGCGGCTGGCGGTGGATAGCGGCGCGAAAATCATCGGCGGCTGCTGCGGCACGTCGTTCGAGCATCTGGCCGCCATGCGCAAGGCCCTCGACACGCATACAAGGCAAAGCCGCCCGACCGTCGAAACGATCGTCGAGCGCATCGGACCGCTGCGCAACAAGGCGGCACAGGCAAATACGGTGGAAACGGCGGAAGGGCGTCGGGCGCGGCGGCGCGAGCGCGCCTGAACCCTATTCGCCGTTTTCGGCGTAGCTCGATAGAACCGATTTGAAGTCGGTGCTGGTGGCGTCGGGCTGCATGGTCACCAGAGCGCCCGAGGTGCCCGGGTCGAAGATTTGCGCCAGCATCGTGCCGAAACGGTCATTCTTTAACGCCGACAGCGCGGTGCTCCTGGCTGCCTCGACATCGCCAGCATGGCGCTTGGCCTCGCTCGGCTTCGCATCACTCGCCAAAGCGTGGCTCCTGCCACCTGCCAGGGGAGCCACCTTGTCGACAATTTCAGGCAACGAACCGTAGATGTTCAATTTGGCTCCCTCAAACGCTTGCACAGGCCCAGATAGAATCGGAAGCGTTGAGAAGCCGTACCCTCGGCCCGTCGCTTTTTATCGATCCGTTGAAAAAGCCGGCAAGGTAAGATCCTTGCCGGTCCATCTCGTTTTCTACCGGGGTTCTCCAAGCGCCGAGGCAAGGCGCACGAGAGAAAGGAATTCGGACCTGTAGCCGAACGGATCGGCCCCCCGGGCGGCAGAGGCGATCTCCATGATCCTGTCGTAACCGAACTTCGCCGTCGCATCCTCGTCGCGCAGTTTTTGGCCGAAGGCAGCGACCGCAACCGAGAAACGCTGGTCGGCGCTCGCCTCATCGAAGGATTTCACCTCGTTGGCCGGCGTCACCGGCGTCGTGATCAGCTTGGAAAAATCCCCGTTCGGCAGCTTGTAGCGGATTTTGACGAAGGCATATTCATCCGCATTGGCGACGCCGCCATTGTCGACCGCCGCCTGGCCGTAGCGCAAACTGTCGATCTGCTCGCCGCCGCTGCCCTTCGGCGTGATTTCGTAGATCGCCGTCACCGAATGACCGGAGCCGATTTCGCCGGCATCGACGCGGTCATTGTTGAAATCCTCGCGGTTGAGCGCGCGCGTCTCATAGCCGATCAGCCGATACTCCGACACTTTTTGCGGGTTGAACTCGACCTGGATCTTCACGTCCTTGGCGATGGTGAACAGCGTCGAGGAAGCATCCTGCACCAGCACCTTCTCGGCCTCGGCCAGCGTGTCGATATAGGCGGCGGTGCCGTTGCCGTTCTGGGCGATGGTCTGCATCATCTTGTCGTTGAGGTTGCCGCGTCCGAAGCCGAACACCGACAGGAAAACGCCGCTCTTGCGCTCCTGCTCGATCAACCGCTTCAGATCGTCATCGTCGCTCTGGCCGACATTGAAATCGCCGTCGGTCGCCAGCATCACCCGGTTGACGCCATCCTTGACGAAGGATTTTTCAGCGAGCCGATAGGCCTCGCGAATACCCGCCTCGCCGGCGGTCGAGCCGCCCGGCTTCAGCGTGTCGATGGCGCGTAAAATCTTGTCCTTGTCCGAAGCCCTGGTCGGCTCCAGAACGACGCCCGCATCGCCGGCATAGGTGACGATCGATACGGTATCGTCCGCCTTCAGCCTGTTGACCAGCAGCCGGAAGGCCGATTGCAGCAGCGGCAGCTTGTCGGGCGCATTCATCGATCCGGACACATCGATCAAAAAGACCAGATTTGCCTTCGGCTGCGTTGCCGGCAGCACATCGTAGCCCTTGATGGCGACATGCAGCAGCTTGCTGTGCTGGTTCCATGGCGTCGGCATGACGCTGACCGTCGAATTGAACGGCGTCGCCGCACTGTCCGGCCCCTTCCAGTCATAAGGGAAATAATTGATCATTTCCTCGACGCGCACCGTGTCGGCCTGCGGCAGCAGCCCTTCCTTGAGCGAGCGGCGCACGAAGGAATAAGACGCCGTATCGACGTCGATCGAGAAGGTCGATACCGGGTTTTCAAGCGCCGAGCGCACCGGGTTGGTCTTGAAATCCTCGATGCGATCGCGGTTTTCCACTTGTGGCATCTGCACATCCGCCGGTGCGGGCATGGGCGCAAAGGACGGCTGGGCCATCAGCGTTTGGCCGACAACGCCACGGTTGCGTACCAAACCCGCCACGCCTTCGTTGGCCATCGGCGCGGGCTGTACGGCCTGTGCCGGCTCGTCCTGCCGCAGCGTGTCAGCAGAAGCCTTGGCCTCCGTATTGGCTTGGGCCTGGACAGCCGGCAAATCGTGGCTCGCTTCGGTTTCCGCAACCGCCTGCTTTACCGGTGCAACCGCAGCGGGCTTGTCGGCGAGCGGTTCGGTGACGACTTCCTTGCCGCCGAAATTGAAGGGCGATCCGTCCATCAGGTAAAAGGTAGCGTAGCCTGCAATGGGCAAGGCCAGGAGCCCTGCGATGGCAGGCGCGGCGATCAGTTTCTTCTGCATTGTCTCTCTCCAGAGCTTTTGTGCTCGCTGGATGAGACGCGGCCCGGCAGGCGATCCTTTGGGTGGCGCAGAAAAATTGTCGTCATAAGCGGCCATTGCCGCCCGAAGCGCACGCGCCTTGGCCTTCCCTGCCGGGGCGGGAACTGCGCTGGCGCGCAAGCCGTTCAATTCATTGTCGTCGACCATGGTCACACTTCCCCGGCCTGCCGCATCAGCACCTTCAGCCGTTTCTTCGCTTCATGGATGTGCCAGGAAACCGTTGTCTCAGAGATCGCCATCGCCTCTGCCGCGACCGCATGCGAAACGCCTTCGCCATAAACCAGCGTCACCGCATCGCGCTGCTTGTCGGGAAGCTGGCGCACCGCCGCCCACAAGGCTTCCGCAGGGTCGTCATGCTCTTCCGGCCCCTCCCCGGAAATCAGCGCCTGCACGCCGTAAGCGGAGGTCTTGGCCGTTTCGCGGGCGGTCTTGCGCGCATGATCGCGCGCCGCGTTCAGTGTCACGGCATAGAGCCACGTCGTGAACGCACCGCCGCCGCGATAATCCCGCACGGCCTTGCCAAGCCTGGCACAGACGTCCTGCGCGATGTCCTCGGCATCGGCCTTCTTCCCGCACCAGCGATAGGCCGCGCGATAAACAAAGCCATAGTGCCTCTCGACCAGCGTGCCGAAAGCCTCCCTGTCTCCGCCCTTCGCGCGCCCGACCAATTCGCTGTCGGAGGCTTCGCTTTCGTCAAGCATCATCGCCATCATTTGCCTGTATGACGAAAGCTATCGGAGATTCCTTGGGGTCATGCGATAAATTTTTCGCGCGGGGTGCCTCCGTAGAAACTACCGTTCCCGCTCCTTGCGAAGCTTTGCCCAATAATCGAGCCGCTTGCGGATATCGCGCTCGAAGCCGCGCTCCGGCGGATCGTAGAAATTGCGCCGGCCCATCTTCTCGGGAAAATAATCTTGGCCGGAAAAGGCCTCCGGCTCGTCGTGGTCGTAGCGATAGCCGGAGCCGTAGTCCTCTTCCTTCATCAGCTTGGTCGGCGCGTTGAGGATATGCTTGGGCGGCAACAGTGAGCCATATTCCTTGGCGGCGCGGGTGGCGGCCTTGAACGCCTTATAGACAGCGTTGGATTTCGGCGCGGTCGCCAGATAGACGCAAGCCTGCGCGAAGGCCAGTTCGCCCTCCGGCGAGCCAAGGTAATCGTAGGCGTCCTTGGCGGCGTTGGCGATCACCAGCGCCTGCGGGTCGGCAAGGCCGATATCCTCGACCGCCATCCGCACCAGCCGCCGTCCGAGATAAAGCGGATCTTCGCCAGCGTCGAACATACGGGCGAGATAGTAGAGCGCTGCATCCGGGTCGGAACCGCGCACCGATTTATGCAGCGCCGAAATCAGATTGTAATGGCCGTCCTGGCCCTTGTCGTAGATCGGCGCGCGACGCTGGACAATGCGCTGCAAACCCTCGGCATCGAACACTTCCCCCGGCTTCGCCGCCCGCCACACTTCCTCGGCCAGTGTCAGCGAGGCGCGGCCGTCGCCATCGGCCATGCGCAGCAGCACCGCCCTCGCCTCGTCATCGAGCGGCAGCGGACGCCCTTCCGCCTCCTCGGCCCGCACCAGAAGCTTGGCGATGCTGTCCTCGCCCAGCGAATGGAACACCAGTACGCGCGCGCGCGACAGCAGCGCCGCGTTCAGTTCGAAGGACGGGTTTTCCGTGGTCGCGCCAACCAGAACCACCGTGCCGTCTTCCATCACGGGCAGGAAGCCGTCCTGCTGGGCACGGTTGAAGCGATGGATTTCGTCGACGAAAAGCAGCGTCTGGCGGCCGTTGGTGCGGCGCAGGCGCGCTGCCTCGAAAACTTTCTTGAGATCGGCGACGCCGGAAAAGACCGCCGAAATCTGCTCGAAGGCCAGGCTGGTTTCGCCGGCAAGCAAGCGCGCCACGGTGGTCTTGCCGGTGCCCGGCGGTCCCCAGAAAATCATCGAGCCGAGCGAACCCGACGCAATCATGCGCGTAAGCGCGCCGTCTTCTCCGGTCAGGTGCTCCTGGCCTACGACTTCGCCGAGGTCTTTCGGGCGTAGACGGTCGGCCAGGGGCCGGCCGGCTGGCCCCATTTCCGGTTTATCGGCGCTGAACAGATCGGCCATGAATTCTCGTCAATACCGCAACACCTGCCGCAATGTCCGCCCACCGCGCTCGACGGTAAAGCGCCACCAGCGCGTGCTCTGCGCCGCAGCCTGCTCCAAAGTCTTGGCGCTGTCGATGGTGGCGCCGTTCACCTCCCGCACGATATCGCCGACCCGGAAGCCGAAATCGGCGGCGGGCGAACCGGCACTGACGCTGACCACCGTAACGCCCGTGAGGTCGGTACGCATCCCCAGGCGCTGCGCAAGCCGGGGCGACAATTCCGATACCTGAGCACCGGAAAACGGGCTGCGGCCGCGAAGCGTGACGGCAACCGAATTGGCACCCTCTGGCGCGCGTTCAAGAACGACCTCGAGCGTTTCCTGCTGGCCCTTGCTCAGCACGTCGAACGCAGCCTTTGCGCCGATCGACTGCGTGGCCAGCCTGTATCCCAGCGCATCGACGCTCTCCAGCGCCGTCCCGTTCATTTTCAAGACGACATCGCCCGGCTTGAGGCCGGCCTTGGCGGCTGGCCCGCCATCCGTGACCGACGAAACCAGCGCGCCCGCCGGCGCCTCCATGCCCAGAGATTCGGCGATCTGCGGCGTCACCGGCTCGAATTGCGCGCCCAGATAGGGCCGTTCGAAGAAGTCGCGCCCGGCCTCCGCCGCGTCGGCGAAGGCGCGCACCATGTTCGAAGGGATGGCGAACCCGATGCCGATGGAACCGCCGCTGCGCGAATAGATGGCTGTGTTTATGCCGACCAGCTGGCCGGCCATGTTGATGAGCGCGCCGCCGGAATTACCGGGATTGATCGCCGCATCGGTCTGGATGAAAAAGCCGGAATCCGAAACCCCGATGTGGCTGCGCGCCAGGGCCGAGACGATGCCGCTGGTGGTTGTCTGGCCGACGCCGAACGGGTTGCCGATGGCGAGCACCAGGTCGCCGACCTCCAGCACGTCGGAATCGCCGATGGCGATAACCGGGAATGGCTTGTCGCTGTCGATCTTGAGCACGGCCAGGTCCAGGGTTTCGTCCTTCAGCAACACCTTGCTGTTGAATTCGCGCCCATCGGCGGTCGCGACCTTCACCTCGTCCGCATCCTTGATGACGTGGAAATTGGTGACGACGATGCCCGACGGATCAACCAGCACGCCCGAACCGAGCGAGGACTGCGCGCGCGGCTGCGAGCGCCCGAAGAATTGCTCGAAAAACGGATCTCCCGCGAACGGCGAGACGACCTTGGCCGTCTGCGAAGCGTAAACGTTGACCACGGCCGGCGCGGTCTGTTTGACCAGCGGCGCGAAGGACAACTGGATTTCATCGCGGCCGAACGGCACTCGCCGGTCCGGCCCGGCAGTCGGGTTCTCGCCTTCGACGCCATGCAGCAGATCGGTCAGCACGTCGGCAAGCCCCGGACCCTTGTCGTCCGCATGGGCCGGCCTTGTCGTCGGCGCCGAAACAAAGCCCAGCAAGGCGCAGAGCGCAAACAGCGATAGCCGCTTAAAGTGCATTCACGAATCCTCCGAACCATTCGCGCGCCATTGTCGTTACGATTGTGCAAAATGAAAGGCCATAAAGCTAAAAAGCCCCCAGCCTTACGGCCGGAGGCTCTTTCAGTGGCTGAATGCCCGAACAGACGACCGGCGATCGGGAAAAGGCCCGCCGATGCGCCCGAGGCGCGTTGCTCAGTTGGCCAGCTTCAGCGCATCGCGGATCGTGAAGAACATGTCCGTCTGATCGGTCAGGCCGGCAAAATTAGCGGCATGGGGACCGAAAGCGGCAACCCGCAGCTGCGCGCCGGTATGTTCCTGCGAATCGCCTTCCGAATTGCCGTAGCTCACCGACATCACCGCGCCGTCCTTCGTGGTCAGCGCCTGCGACAGACCGGGAGCCTTTGTGTCGTTGGGGATGATCTGGCTGGAATGCGCATGATCTGCGGTCACGATCACCAGCGTCTTGCCGTCGGCCTTGGCGAATTCCAGGGCAACCTGCACGGCCTCGTCGAGGTCGACCGTCTCGCCGATCTGGCCGCAGGGGTTGGCATCGTGGTCCTGCTTATCGATGGAAGCGCCCTCGACCTGAAGGAAGAAGCCCTTTTCGTTGCCCTTGAGCAGGTCGATGGCCTTGCTGGTCATCGCGGCAAGCGTCGGGATCGAAGCAGTGCGCTCGGCGTTCGGCGCGCAGGTAACCGGCGCTTGATCGATGTTGGCATGATGGCTGGCTTTCGGCCCCTTCCACCGCACCGGCATATTGCCCTCGGTAAACAGGCCCAGCAACGGCGCGTCCTGATTGGCGGCGGTTACGGCATTCAACTCATCCAGATTGGCGACGAGCACGAAACCGCGCTCCTTGGCCTGATCGAGCAGGGTCTTGTCCTTCCAGTCGCCGGCCTTGGCCACCTCCCCGAAGGATTTTGAACCGCCGCCCAGCACGACATCGGCGCGCGTATTCAACAGTTGTTCCGAAATCGAGCCGGCACCGCCGTTTTCCAATGCGTTCGACGCGCATTTCTCGCTGGTCGCTTCCGGGCCGTAGCATTTGCGGCCTGTGACATGGGCAAACAGAACTGCCGGCGTGGCATCCTGTATCTCAGAGGTCGAGACGTCGCCCGTACCGATGCCCGCGGCCTTTGCCAGTTCGATCAGCGTCGGGTGCGGCTTTTCGTGAATGTCGACGCCGATGGCACCGTTATAGGTCTTCACGCCACTGCTCCACGCGGTACCGGAGGCGGCGGAATCGGTCACGTAGTCCGGCTTGCCGGTTTTCTTGTCGAGGGCATAGTGCGTGTACTGGCCGGTGATCGGCAGCGCGTCGATGCCCTTGAAGAAGCCGCCCGCACCCTCGGCATAGTTGCGAGCGATGGTGATCTCGGAATCGCCCATGCCGTCACCGATCAGCAGGATGACATTCTTTACTTCGCCGTCATTGATGTAGCTCTGCAAGGAAGCGGTGGCGTCGCCGGTCATGCGCCGCGCGCCGCCCGGCTCGCTCAGGTCTCCCTGCGCGGAGCGCGTCAGGTAAGCGTCGAGCGCAGAAGCGTCCTGCGAATAGCCGGCACCGGCGGCAAGCAGGGTTGCGGCGGCAACGCTCGCCATCAGCGAGTAGCGCGAAAAATGGGTCATAAGGTCAGTTCCTTCAAAATGTCTCGGATAGCCCGCGACAGTTTTGTTGGACGCGCATGACCTGCGCATGACGGTAGCATTGCGCGTCCATGACGATCGACGGGCTGCTTTCCTATTCGGGCGCGCCCCGGAGAAGCGTCAGTTCCGGCGGCCGGTCTCGATCCGCGCGACCATTTCGGCAAAGCCCATGGCGCGCGCATGATCCAGCGCCGTCTTGCCTTGCCTGTCGGCAATGTCCTTGGCACCCGCATCCACCAGCAATCCGACGATCTCCTGATGCACCGGCCCGCCATCGCCCAGGATCACGGCCTCCAATAGCGCCGTCCAGCCAAGATCGTTGACGTGGTCAATGTCGATATCGCTCGCCAGAAGAATGCAAACCGTGGACGGATGGCCGTGATGCGCAGCCGGTATCAGCGCCGTGCCGCCATAGCGGTTGGTATCGCCGAGATTGGCCTTGCCGGTGGCGAGGATCAGCTTGAGGATAGCGTCGCGCCCCTCGGCCCCGGCATAGAGAAAGGGCGTGTCCCGGATCTCATCCTTCGCGTTAACGTCGGCTCCTGCTTTGATCAGCAACCCGGCCAGATCGACGGCACCGGCGTGTGTCGCCAGCAGCAGCGCGGTACGGCCCTGCCCATCGCGGGCTTCCAGATCCGCCCCGCCATCGATGGCGGCCCGGAGTTGGGCAATATCATTCGTACGAACGGCCTCAAGCAGCATGGCCTGCCTCCCTGTCGTTTGAGCTGAAACGGCCGACGCCGCCATCAACAGGCTTGCCATGAACGCAAACAGATAAAGGACGCGGGCGCGCATGGATCGATCTCCTGCTTCATCCCTATCTACGCAGTCGTCGCGCAACAAAAAAGGGGCCACGAAGGCCCCTTGATCTGTTTCAAGAAAGGAGAAGCTTATGCAGCCGCTTCCTCGTTGCCTTCCGCCTCGACGCGGGCGCGGTCGACGGCACCCTTGGCCGACGCATCGCGGTCGACGAACTCGATCACCGCCATGGCGGCATTGTCGCCCTTGCGGAAGCCCGCCTTCATGATCCGCAGATAGCCGCCGTTGCGGGTGGCATAGCGCGGGGCAATGGTGTCGAACAGGCGCTTGACGACGCCTTCATTGCCGATCTGCGCGATCACCTGACGGCGGGCATGCAGGTCGCCGCGCTTGCCCAGCGTAACGAGCTTCTCGACGATCGGACGCAGATCCTTCGCCTTCGGCAGGGTGGTTACGATCTGCTCGTGCTCGATCAGCGACACGGCAAGGTTCGCGAACATCGACTTGCGGTGGCTGATACTGCGGGAGAAACGGCGGCCTTTGAAACCGTGGCGCATGGCTCTTTTCCTTCTTTAGCTGTTCAAGAGGCCACGGCCTCTGATGGTTTTCCGCATGACCGTCGGGCCTGGCGGCTGACGCCGCAGGCCCTCGGAATTCATGCTCAATATTGGTCTTCGTAACGCTTGGCGAGGTCTTCGATGTTTTCCGGCGGCCAGTCCGGCACTTCCATGCCGAGGTGCAGGCCCATCGCGGCCAGGACTTCCTTGATCTCGTTCAGCGACTTGCGGCCGAAGTTCGGGGTGCGCAGCATCTCTGCTTCCGTCTTCTGGATCAGGTCGCCGATATAGACGATGTTGTCGTTCTTCAGGCAGTTGGCCGAGCGCACCGAAAGCTCCAGTTCGTCGACCTTCTTGAGCAGCGCCGGATTGAAGGCAAGCTCGGTAACCTGCTCTTCGGCGACCGCCTTCTGCGGCTCGTCGAAATTGACGAACAGGCCAAGCTGGTCCTGCAGGATGCGGGCGGCGAAAGCCACCGCATCTTCACCGGAGATCGAACCGTTGGTGTCGATCGTCATGGTCAGCTTGTCATAGTCGAGAACCTGGCCCTCGCGGGTGTTCTCGACCTTGTAGGACACCTTGCGAACCGGCGAATAGAGCGAATCGACCGGGATAAGGCCGATCGGCGCGTCTTCGGCGCGGTTGCGGTCTGCCGGCACATAGCCCTTGCCGGTGTCGACGGTGAATTCCATGCGGATTTCAGCGCCCTCGTCCAGCGTGCAGATGACATGCTCGGGATTGAGGATTTCGACGTCGCCGACAGTCTGGATGTCGCCAGCCAGAACAGCGCCCGGACCCTGCTTGCGCACGACCATGCGCTTGGGGCCGTCGCCTTCCATCTTGATGGCGATTTCCTTGATGTTGAGCACGATGTCGGTCACGTCCTCGCGCACGCCGGCGATGGACGAGAATTCATGCAGCACACCGTCGATCTGCACGGCGGTAACGGCGGCACCGCGCAGCGAAGACAAGAGCACGCGACGCAGCGCGTTGCCGAGCGTCAGGCCAAAGCCCCGCTCAAGCGGCTCGGCGACCAGCGTGGTCAGCGTCTTCTTCTTCGACGAGAACTCGATCTTGTTTGGCTTGATCAGTTCCTGCCAATTTTTCTGGATCATTTTTTCTTCCCTCGTTAGCCTGTCACCATCCAATCGTGACGGGCGACCTGGAAACCACAGACGAGCGCCCCATGGCGCTCATCTGGCAATTCTTGCAATCGGTTAGACGCGGCGCTTCTTGCGCGGGCGGCAACCATTGTGCGGGATCGGCGTAACGTCGCGGATCGACGTGATGGTGAAGCCGGCGGCCTGCAAAGCGCGAAGCGCCGATTCACGGCCCGAACCGGGTCCGCAGACCTCGACTTCGAGCATGCGCATGCCGTGTTCCTGTGCCTTCTTGGCAACGTCTTCAGCAGCCATCTGGGCGGCGAACGGGGTCGACTTGCGCGAGCCCTTGAAGCCCTGAGCGCCGGCCGACGACCAGGCAATGGTATTGCCCTGCGCATCGGTGACGGTGATCATCGTGTTGTTGAAGGTCGAATTGACGTGGGCAACGCCCGTGGAAATATTCTTACGTTCGCGACGGCGAACGCGACCGGCTTCCTTGGCCATGATAGTCCTTTCAGTTGATCTCTACACCGCCGTAATGCCAGCGGCTCCACCTACAAAGCGAATGGCGAATAGTGTGTAGCGAATAGGGAAAATCCTATTCGCTATTCGCTATTCCCTACTCGCTCAATTACTTCTTCTTGCCCTGGATTGCCTTAGCCGGGCCCTTGCGGGTGCGCGCATTGGTATGCGTGCGCTGGCCGCGAACCGGCAGCGAGCGGCGATGGCGCAGACCGCGGTAGCAGCCAAGATCCATGAGGCGCTTGATGTTCATCGAAACTTCGCGGCGGAGGTCGCCTTCGACCTGGTAGTCGCGGTCGATGGCTTCACGAATCTGCAGCACTTCCGCGTCGGTCAGCTGGTTCACGCGGCGGTCCGCCGGAATGCCGACCTTGTCGACGATTTCCTGGGCAAACTTCTTGCCGATGCCGTGAATGTATTGAAGCGAGATGACCACGCGCTTGTTGGTCGGAATGTTGACGCCGGCTATACGAGCCATATCTTTTCCTTCTCCATTTGGGCCGGCCTACCTGCAAAAACGAAGGCTAGACCGGCATACAAAGTTGCCCGCGTCCGGTGGAGGCCGGCCCTTGCGGGAGTTTCCGTGTTCAAAACGCAGCCATCGTTCAAAAAGAACGAACGAGCCTCATGCTGAAGGGAGACGCGCCGCCATACTCCGCAAGCGGCACGGTGTCAACCTTTCATCAGGCATTTGCGGTGGAGGCGACCAGTTTCTCGATTTCGGCGGTAACGGCATCCATATCGGCCATCCCGTCAATCGTGTGCAACTCGCCGGTGCCGGCATAGTATTTCGAGAGCGGCGCGGTCTTCTCCCGATATTCGTTCAAGCGCGTCTTGAACGAATCGGGATTGTCGTCCGCCCTCACCTGCCCGCCTGCTGCGAGCGTGTCGGCGACGCGCTTTTCCATACGCTTGACCAAGGCGTTCTCGTCGACCTTGAGTTCGATCACGGCGTCGAGTTCCAGGCCCTTCTGGGCCAGGATGCGCGTCAGCGCCTCAGCCTGTGGAACCGTGCGTGGAAATCCGTCGAGGATGAAGCCGCGCCCAGCGTCTGGCTCGACGATGCGGTCGGAAACGATCTGGTTGACGATCTCATCCGAAACGAGGCCGCCTGCATCCATGATCGCCTTGGCGCGTTTGCCGACCTCGGTGCCTGCCTTGACCGCGGCGCGCAGCATGTCGCCCGTCGATAGCTGCGGAATACCGTGCTTCTCGACCAGTCTATGTGCCTGCGTTCCCTTGCCCGCTCCCGGCGGTCCAAGCAATATCAGCCTCATCTGCCCTTCTTTCCCCCGCGTAGTTTGGACTTCTTGATCAAGCCCTCATACTGGTGAGCCACCAGGTGGCCCTGGATCTGCGCCACAGTGTCGAGCGTAACACTAACGACGATCAGAAGCGAAGTCCCGCCAAGGTAGAAGGGGATGCCGGTGGCCGCAATCAGATATTCCGGCAGCAGGCAGACTGCGACAAGATAGACGGCGCCGACAGCGGTGACGCGGGTCAGCACATAGTCGATATATTCCGCGGTCCGCTCGCCGGGGCGATAGCCCGGAATGAAGCCGGAATGCTTCTTGAGCTGATCGGCCGTTTCCTTCGGATTGAAGACGATGGCCGTGTAGAAGAACGCGAAAAACGCAACCATGCCGCCATAGAAGATCATGTAGAGCGGCTGGCCGTGGGCAAGCGTCGCCAGGATCGTTTGCGCCCATGTCGGCATATTGGCGCTGTTGGAGAAGCCCGCCAGCGTGGCCGGCAGCAACAGCAGCGACGACGCGAAGATCGGCGGAATGACGCCCGACGTGTTCAGTTTCAGCGGCAGATGCGAGGTATCGCCCTGGAACATACGGTTGCCGACCTGCCGCTTCGGATACTGGATCAGCAGGCGGCGCTGGGCGCGCTCGAAGAAGACGATCAGCGCGACGACGACGATGGCAAGCACCATGATCGCAAGGATCAGCCCGGTGGAAAGCGCGCCGGTGCGGCTCAGTTCCAGCGTTCCGCCGATGGCCCGCGGCATGCCGGCGACGATGCCGGCAAAGATGATGAGCGACACGCCGTTGCCGATGCCGCGCGCGGTGATCTGCTCGCCGAGCCACATCAGGAACATGGTGCCGCCGGTCAGGCTGATGACCGCCGAAATCTCGAAGAACGGCCCGGGATTGGTCACGATGTTAGCGCCGCTCGATAGCCCCACCGCGATGCCGTAGGACTGCACGAGCGCCAAAAGCACCGTGCCATAGCGCGTGTACTGGTTGATGATCTTGCGGCCCTGCTCGCCTTCCTTCTTCAAGGCTTCGAGCGACGGGATGACCGACGTCATGAGCTGCATGATGATGGAAGCGGAAATGTAGGGCATGACGCCAAGGGCAAAGATCGCCATGCGCTCGACAGCGCCGCCGGCGAACATGTTGAACATGCCCAGCACGCCCTTCGACTGCGACGAGAACGCCTGCGCGAATGCTTCCGGATTGATGCCCGGCAGCGGGATATAGGTGCCCAGCCGATAGACGAAGAGCGCACCCAGCGTAAACCAGATGCGCTTCTTCAAATCCGTGGCCTTGGAAAAGGCCGAAAAATTCAGATTGGAGGCTAGTTGTTCTGCAGCCGAAGCCATGCCCGATTTCTCCGCTTGGTCACGCCCAATGACCCGCAGATCAGGCGGCGCATATCACCGAAGCCACGAGATAGGCTTCGAGTGCCAAAGATGCAAGCGGCCGCATCGACGCGGCCGCCAGGATCGCTACTCGGCAGATGCCTTTTCCGGCAGCTTGACCGTTCCGCCAGCCTTTTCGATCTTCTCGATCGCTGCCTTGGAGGCACCGGCCACGTCGAAGGAAAGCTTGGCCTTGAGATCGCCGTCCGAAAGCACCCGCACGCCGTCCTTGACGCGGCGAATCACGCCAGCCTTGACCAGCGCCTCGGCGGTGATGGTCTCCTTGGCGTCCAGCTTCTTGGCGTCGAGCGCGATCTGGATGCGCTCGAGCGACACCGTCGCATAGCTCTTGGCGAAGATGTTCTTGAAGCCGCGCTTCGGCAGGCGCCGATAAAGCGGCATCTGGCCGCCCTCGAAGCCGTTGATGGCAACGCCCGAGCGCGAGCTCTGGCCCTTGACACCGCGTCCGCCGGTCTTGCCCGTGCCGGAACCGATGCCCCGGCCGACGCGCTTCTTGGCATGCGTCGCGCCGTCTTTGTCACGCAGATCGTTGAGTTTCATCGTCGTTCTCCTGCGCGCCGGATCAAGCCTCGTCCACGACGCGGACGAGGTGCTGAACGGCTGCGATCATGCCGCGCACGGAAGGGGTGTCTTCCAGCGTACGCTGCTTGTGCATCTTGTTGAGGCCGAGGCCGATCAGCGTCGCGCGCTGCTCTTTCGGGCGGCGAATCGGCGAACCGATCTGCTCAACGGTTATGGTCTTTACTGCTTGCTTGGCCATGTTCCTGGTCCCTCAGCGCCGACTATTCTTCGGCCGCAACGGCAGCGCCGCGGCGAGCCTGAAGCGTCGAATACTTGATGCCGCGAGCGGAAGCCACATCCTTCGGATGCATCTGGCTCTTCAGCGCGTCGAACGTGGCGCGAATCATGTTGTACGGGTTCGACGAACCCATCGACTTGGCGACCACGTCATGCACGCCGAGCGTCTCGAAAACAGCGCGCATCGGGCCACCGGCGATGATGCCGGTACCGACCTTGGCCGAGCGCAACAGGACGCGTCCGGCGCCATGGCGGCCTTCGACGTCGTGGTGCAGCGTGCGGCCCGAGCGCAGCGGCACGAAAATCATGTCGCGCTTGGCCGATTCGGTTGCCTTGCGGATCGCTTCCGGCACTTCGCGCGCCTTGCCGTGACCAAAGCCGACGCGGCCCTTCTGGTCGCCGACGACGACGAGGGCTGCAAAGCCGAAACGCCGGCCGCCCTTGACGACCTTGGCGACGCGGTTGATGTGTACGAGCTTGTCGACGATACCATCGTCGCGCTCTTCGCGATCGCGGCCGCGGCCGCCATCCCTACGTTCCTGTGCCATATCCTAGTTCCTTATTCTTTTCCGGAAGCACGGGTTGCTAAAGTGCCGGCGCCTCTCATGGAGGTCGCCGGCGGCGAAATCAAAAGCCTTCTGAACGAACCGGGCCCAAAAGTCAGCAAATTAATTTCTGCCGACATTCGGGCCGTGAATCGTCTTAGAAGCTCAGGCCACCTTCGCGGGCGGCTTCGGCAAGCGCCTTGACGCGGCCATGATAGATGTAGGCGCCGCGATCGAACACGACTTCCTTGACGCCGGCCTTGCCAGCGCGCTCTGCAATCAGCTTGCCGATGGCGGCAGCGGCAGCGGTATCGGCGCCGGTGGTCTTGCCGGCCTTGAAATCCTTCTCCAGCGTCGAGGCCGCGGCAAGTGTGTTGCCATTGGCATCGTCGATGATCTGGACATAGATATTCTTGGACGTGCGGTGCACGGACAGGCGCGGACGGCCGTTCGCGACCTTCTTGATCTGACGACGAACGCGCGAAGCGCGGCGCTGGATGGATTCCTTGGATGCCATGATTTGGTCCTGCCTTCATAATCCGGGGTTTGCCGTGTGCGGTAGACAAAACTCCCGCGACAAACTCCCGTGGCGTTAAACTCTCAAGGTCGTAGGGGAATATGGCGGTAGCGCCATCCTTTGCCCTACTGCCCCTACTCCCATATTGCCTTGAATTACTTCTTCTTGCCTTCCTTGCGCACGATCTTCTCGCCGGCATAGCGAACGCCCTTGCCCTTGTAGGGCTCCGGCTCGCGATACTCGCGGATCTCGGCGGCAACCTGGCCAACCTGCTGCTTGTCGATGCCCGAAATCGTAATTTCCGTCGGCTTGCCGACAACAATCGTGATTCCTTCGGGCGTCTGGTACACAACCTCATGGCTGAAGCCAAGCGAAAGCTGCAAATCCCTGCCCTGCATGGCAGCGCGGTAGCCGACGCCGGTGATCTCGAGCTTCTTTTCGAAGCCATCCTTCACGCCCATCAGGATATTGACGATCTGCGTCCGCGACATCCCCCATTTGGAGCGCGCAGTCTTTGTCTGGTCACGCGGCTGGACGGCAATCTCGCCGTCTTCCATCTTGACCAGGACCTCGTCGTTGACGACGAACCGCAGTTCGCCCTTCGGCCCCTTTGCCGTGATGGTCTGGCCATCGACCGACGCAGTCACGCCTTGCGGCACCGAAACGGGTTTCTTACCAATACGAGACATTGTTTGTCCTCGTCACTCTTCGTGTTTCAAGTCTTGGCTAAACATGGACATGCGGAAAGCGGCTTGACGCCTTCCGCGACCATGCGCCGGGTCAGAATATCTGGCAGAGAATCTCGCCGCCGACATTCTGTTCGCGGGCTTCGTGATCGGCCATAACGCCCTTCGGCGTCGAAAGAATGGCGATACCGAGGCCGTTGGCCACATGCGGGATCGACTTGGCCGAGACATAAACGCGACGGCCAGGCTTGGAGACGCGGGCGATTTCACGCACGACCGGCACTCCGTCGAAATATTTCAGCTCGATGTTGATCTCCGACTTGCCGTTATCGAAGTCGGTCTGGCTGTAGTCGCGGATATAGCCTTCCGACTTCAGCACGTCGAGAACGCGGGCGCGCAGGCGCGAGGCCGGCGTCGACACCGTCGACTTCTTACGGCCGTAGGCGTTGCGGATGCGGGTCAGCATATCGCCGAGAGGATCGCTCAATGACATCTTATGTCCTCCTTACCAGCTCGACTTGACCAGGCCCGGGATCTGGCCGCTATTGCCGAGATCACGCAGCGCGATACGCGAAACTTTGAGCTTGCGATAATACGAGCGCGGACGCCCGGTCACTTCGCAACGGTTGCGGATACGGATCTTGGCCGAATTGCGCGGCATGGCCGAAAGCTTCAGCTGGGCGCGAAAGCGCTCTTCCATCGGCTTGGACTGGTCCATGATGATCGCCTTGAGGGCGGCACGCCGTGCGGCGTACTGATCCACGAGTTTGCGGCGGTGGTTGTTCTTCTCGACTGAGCTGGTCTTTGCCATTTCAGATTGTTCCTTTGCTCGCTGCCGTTACTGGCGGAAGGGGAAGTTGAAAGCCTTGAGCAGCGCTCTGGCTTCGTCGTCCGTCTTCGCCGTCGTACACACGATGACGTCCATGCCCCAGACTTGATCGACCTTGTCGTAGTTGATCTCCGGGAACACAATGTGTTCCTTGATGCCCATGGCATAGTTGCCACGTCCATCGAAGCTCTTCGGGTTCAGGCCGCGAAAGTCGCGAACGCGCGGCAGCGCAATGTTCACGAGGCGGTCCAGGAACTCGTACATACGCTCCTTGCGCAGCGTAACCTTGGCGCCGATCGGCATGTTCTCGCGAACCTTGAAGCCGGCGATGGAGTTGCGGGCATGGGTGACGATGGCCTTCTGACCGGCGATCATGCCAAGGTCTTCAGCCGCAATCGCAGGCTTCTTGGAGTCTGCAGTCGCTTCGCCGACGCCCATGTTCAACACGATCTTGTCGATGCGAGGAACCTGCATCTCGTTGTCGTAGTTGAACTGCTCCTGCAACGCCTTGCGGATGGTCTCGTTATAGACCTGTTTCAGACGCGGCGTGTTCTTCGCCGTGGCTTGCTTGGATTGAGCCTTAGCCATTGATGACTTCTCCCGAGCGCTTGGCAACACGCACCTTCTTGCCGTCCTTCTCGAACTTGAAACCGACGCGGGTCGGCTTGCCGTCCTTGGGGTCGGCGATCGCTAGGTTCGACAGCTGGATCGCCGCCTCTTTGGTGATGATCCCGCCCTCTTGGGACTGGGACTGTTTCTGGTGGCGGCGGATCATGTTGACGCCACGCACCAGCGCGGTGTCTTCCTTCGGCTGCACCGAAAGGACTTCGCCGGTACGGCCCTTGTCCTTGCCGGCCAGGACGACGACCTTGTCGCCTTTACGGATCTTTTGCATTGGTCGGTTTCCTTACAGCACTTCAGGCGCGAGCGAGATGATCTTCATGTGGTTCTTGGCGCGAAGCTCGCGCGGAACCGGCCCGAAGATACGCGTGCCGATCGGCTCTTTCTTGTTGTCGACGAGAACGGCTGCGTTCTTGTCGAAACGGATCACGCTGCCGTCCGGACGGCGGATGTCCTTGGCCGTGCGAACCACGACCGCCTTCATCACATCGCCCTTCTTGACGCGCCCGCGCGGAATGGCTTCCTTGATCGACACCACGATGATGTCGCCCACGGAAGCGTATTTCCGCTTCGAGCCGCCCAGCACCTTGATGCACATGACACGACGCGCGCCGGAATTATCCGCGACGTCGAGGTTTGTTTGCATCTGAATCATGACTGGCCGCCTTCTTCTCTTCTAACGGGACGGGCGATCTCGCCCTCCCCCGGTCTGTCCAAAATTCGTCTTTACTCAGGCCTGGTCGGATTCGACCACGACCCAGCGCTTGTCCTTGGAAATCGGAGCCGATTCCTGGATAAACACCTGGTCGCCGACCTTGTGTGCGTTGTTCTCGTCATGCGCCTTGTAGCGCTTCGACATACGAACGACCTTCTTCATAACGGGATGCGTGAAGCGCCGTTCGACTTTGACGACGACCGTCTTCTCGTTCTTGTCGCTGACGACGGTGCCCTGCAGAATGCGCTTTGGCATGTTCTTCGTCCTTAAGCCTTCTTGGCAGCGGATTTTTCCGCCGCGATGGTCTTGATGCGCGCGATGTCCCTGCGGACTTCCTTGACGCGCGCGGTCTTTTCAAGCTGGCCAGTGGCCTTCTGGAAGCGCAGGTTGAACTGCTCCTTCTTCAGGCTGCCCAGGTCGTCTGTAAGTTGATCCTGCGTCTTGGCGCGGATGTCGTCGGCTTTCATCGTCCTAATCCTTATTCCGCAATGCGCTGAACGAAGCGCGTCCTGACGGAGAGCTTGGCAGCGCCGAGACGCAGCGCCTCTCGCGCCACTTCTTCCGACACACCGTCGATCTCGAACATCACGCGACCCGGCTTGACGCGCGCCGCCCAATAATCGACCGCGCCCTTGCCCTTGCCCATACGGACTTCGGTCGGCTTGCCCGTCACCGGCAGATCCGGGAAAATACGGATCCACACACGACCGGCGCGCTTCATCTCACGGGTGATCGCGCGGCGGGCCGCCTCGATCTCACGCGCGGTAACGCGGTTCGGCTCCAGCGCCTTCAGTCCGAAACCACCGAAATCCAGGTTGGTGCCACCCTTGGCGGCGCCGTGGATACGGCCCTTGAACTGCTTGCGGAACTTTGTGCGCTTTGGCTGCAGCATCTTACTTACTCCAAATTCTCAACGTGCGCTCAGGCGTTCTCGCGACGACGACCGCGTTCACGATCGCCACCACCGCCACCATGGCCATGATCGCCTTCCGTTGCACGACGCTCCGAAGCCATCGGGTCATGCTCGAGGATTTCGCCCTTGAACACCCAGACCTTGACGCCGCAAATACCGTAGGCCGTGCTCGCCTCGGCCGTGCCGTAGTCGACATCGGCGCGCAGCGTATGCAGCGGCACGCGACCTTCGCGATACCACTCCATGCGAGCGATTTCGGCACCGCCGAGACGGCCCGCGCAATTGATGCGAATGCCTTCGGCGCCCAGGCGCATGGCCGACTGAACGGCCCGCTTCATGGCGCGACGGAACGCGATACGGCGCTCGAGCTGCTGCGCGATGGACTGCGCGACAAGTACGGCGTCGATTTCCGGCTTGCGCACTTCAACGATGTTGAGGTGCGTCTCGGACTTCGTCATCTCCATCAGCTTTTTGCGAAGCTTCTCGATGTCAGCGCCCTTCTTGCCGATGATCAGGCCGGGACGCGCCGCATGGATGGTGACGCGGCACTTCTTGTGCGGGCGCTCGATCACGATCTTGGAGATCGCAGCCTGCTTGAGTTCCTTCTCAAGGTAAGCGCGGATCTTGATGTCTTCGTGCAGCAGCTTGCCGTATTCGCCGGTGTTCGCGTACCAGCGCGAATCCCAGGTCCGGTTGATGCCGAGGCGCAGACCGATCGGATTGATTTTCTGACCCATTATGCGGCCTCCCCTTTTTCTTCGACTTCACGAACGACGATCGTGAGGTGCGAGAACGGCTTCTCGACGCGGCTGGCGCGGCCGCGGCCACGGGCATGAAAACGCTTCATGACGATCGACTTGCCGACATAGGCTTCCGCCACGATCAGCGCGTCGACATCGAGGTCGTGATTGTTTTCCGCGTTGGCGATCGCCGATTCCAGCGTCTTCTTGACCGTGCCGGAAATCCGCTTGGCCGAAAATTCGAGATCGTTGAGCGCCGCCGCAACCTTCTTGCCGCGGATGAGCGCGGCAACGAGGTTGAGCTTCTGCGGGCTGATACGGATCGTGCGCAATACGGCGCGCGCTTCGTTGTCAGCAAGCCTGCGCGGAGCTTTGGCCTTGCCCATGATTATTTCCTCTTCGCTTTCTTATCCGCGCCGTGACCGTAATAGGTCCGCGTCGGAGCGAACTCACCAAACTTGTGGCCGACCATGTCCTCGTTCACCGAAACGGGAACGTGCTTCTGGCCGTTATAGACACCGAAGGTGACGCCGACGAACTGCGGCAGGATGGTGGAGCGGCGGCTCCACATCTTGATCACCTCATTGCGACCGCCTTCACGAACCTTGTCCACCTTCTTGAGAAGGTAGCCGTCGATGAAGGGGCCTTTCCAAATAGAACGAGTCACTTGGCGTTACCTCTTCTTAGCTCTTGCGCTGATGACGCGAGCGCAGGATGAACTTGTCGGTCGCCTTATTGGACCGCGTCTTCTTGCCCTTGGTCGGTTTGCCCCACGGAGAAACCGGGTGACGGCCACCGGAGGTGCGGCCTTCGCCGCCGCCATGCGGGTGATCGACAGGGTTCATGGTCACGCCGCGATTGTGCGGGCGCTTACCGCGCCACACCGTACGTCCGGCCTTACCGTCATTGATGTTGCCGTGGTCGGGGTTCGAAACCGCGCCGACCGTGGCGAGGCAGGAACCGTGCACGACGCGCTGCTCGCCCGAGGAGAGCCGCAGGATCGCCATGCCCTGGTCGCGACCGACCAGCTGGCCGTAGGTGCCGGCCGAGCGCGCAACCTGGGCGCCCTTGCCCGGCTTCAACTCGATGTTGTGGACGATCGTGCCCACAGGCATCGCCGAAAGCGGCATCGCATTGCCCGGCTTCACGTCGACGGACTCGCCGGCGATGATCTTGTCGCCCGGAGCCAGACGCTGCGGGGCGATGATGTAGGACAGTTCGCCGTCGTCATACTTGATCAACGCGATGAAGGCCGACCGGTTCGGATCGTATTCAAGGCGCTCGACCGTGCCGACCACGTCGAACTTGCGGCGCTTGAAATCGACGATGCGGTACGAACGCTTGTGACCGCCGCCGATGAAGCGAGCCGTGATGCGGCCGTAATTATTGCGGCCGCCCGACTTGGTCAGGCCTTCGGTCAACCCCTTGACGGGCTTGCCCTTGTAGAGGCCCGAGCGGTCAACGATGACCAGCTGTCGGGTGCTCGGCGTTATCGGGTTGAAATGCTTTAATGCCATTATCTTATCCTCGCGGCCTTGCTCTACAGACCCGTCGCGACGTCGATCGACTGGCCATCGACCAGTGTCACAATCGCCTTCTTGACGTCGCCCTGCCGGCCGATAGTGCCGCGGAAGCGCTTGATCTTACCCTTGCGGATAAGGGTGTTCACAGCCGTCACCTTGACGCCGAACAGCGCCTCGACAGCGGCCTTGATCTCAGGCTTCGACGCCTTCTTGGCGACGTTGAAGACGACCTGGTTCTGTTCGGAAGCCATGGTCGACTTTTCAGTGATCGCGGGCGAAACGATCACGTCGTAATGACGAAGGTCGGTCATTTGAAGCGCTCCTCGAGAGCCTCGACGGCGGCCTTCGAAAGGACCAGCGTACCGCGGCGCATAATGTCGTAAACGTTGATGCCCTGGATCGGCAGCACGTCGATGTTCGGAATGTTCGTCGCCGCCAGCTTGAAGTTCTGGTCAAGCTCGGCACCGCCGATCACCAGAGCGTTGGTCAGACCCAGCGTCACGAAATTCGCGATCAGCGCCTTGGTCTTGGCCTCGCCCAGCTTCAGCTCGTCGATGATGATCAGGTTCGATGCCTTGGCCTTGGCCGAAAGCGCATGCTTCAGCCCAAGTGCGCGCACTTTCTTCGGCAGGTCGTGCTCATGGCTGCGGACAACCGGGCCATGGGCCTTGCCACCGCCGCGGAACTGCGGAGCGCGCGCCGAATGGTGACGGGCGCGGCCCGTACCCTTCTGCTTGTACATCTTGGCGCCGGTGCGCGAAACTTCGGCACGGGTCTTTGCCTTATGGGTACCCTGCTGGCGCTTGGCCAACTGCCAGCGCACGACGCGCTGCAGAATGTCCTCACGCGGGTCAAGGCCGAAGATGCCTTCGGAGAGTTCCACCTTGCCGGCATCCTTGCCGGCAAGCGTTGTGATCTTGATGTCCATTATTCCGCTCCCTCGGTGGCCGGGGCTTCACTCTTGGCCGCTCCGGCGCGGATCGCGGCGGGCTTCGGCGCATTCGCCGGCAGCGCCACCTTCATGGCGTCGCGAACCAGGATCCAGGCGCCCTTCGAACCGGGGACAGCACCACGGATCAGGATCAGGCCACGGTCCGCATCGGTCGAAACAACTTCGACATTCTGTGTGGTCACGCGGGTGTCGCCCATGTGGCCGGCCATATGCTTGCCCTTGAACACCTTGCCTGGGTCCTGGCGCTGGCCGGTCGAACCGTGCGAGCGGTGAGACACCGAGTTACCATGGGAAGCACGACCGCCGCCCATGTTGTGGCGCTTCATGACGCCCTGGAAACCCTTGCCGACCGTCGTGCCCGTCACATCGACCTTCTGGCCGGGAACGAAATGCTCGACGGTGATCTCGGCGCCGACATCGATCATGTTGTCGGCGGAAACGCGGAACTCCGCGACCTTCGCCTTCGGCTCGACCGAAGCCGTGGCGAAATGGCCACGCATCGCCTTCGACGTATTCTTCACCTTGGCAAGGCCAACGCCGAGCTGAACGGCGGTGTAGCCATTCTTCTCCTGCGTGCGCTGCGCAACAACCTGGCAATTCTCCATCAGGAGAACGGTAACGGGGACATGCTCGCCGGCATCGTTATAGATGCGGGTCATTCCCACCTTCTTTGCAATCACACCTGAACGCATCGGTTCATCTTCCTTCAGAGGAGCCATCGGGGCTGGCCCCTTCGGCTCATGTTCTTGTCAGGTTTCCCTGACTTTTCGGCTTGTCCTCGGGGCTATCGCCCCTCCTCAGCTCTTGTCGTCAGAGCTTGATTTCGACGTCGACGCCGGCGGCGAGATCGAGCTTCATCAAAGCATCGACCGTCTGCGGGGTCGGATCGACGATGTCGAGCAGACGCTTATGGGTGCGCATCTCGAACTGTTCGCGGCTCTTCTTGTCGACATGCGGCGACCGATTGACCGTGAACTTCTCGATCCGCGTCGGAAGCGGAATAGGGCCGCGGACGTTCGCGCCCGTACGCTTCGCGGTCGACACGATTTCGCGGGTCGAAGCGTCGAGCACCCGGTGGTCAAACGCCTTGAGGCGGATGCGGATATTCTGTCCGTTCATTTAGTCATTCCTTGTTCTGGCGCGGCGCGGACGACTTTCCGCGCCCGCGACAGAGATCGATTAAGTCTGCTGCTTATTCTTTGATGCTGGCGACGATGCCTGCACCAACCGTACGGCCGCCTTCACGGATAGCGAAGCGCAGCTTCTCTTCCATGGCGATCGGCACGATCAGTTCCACATCGACCGTGATGTTGTCGCCCGGCATCACCATCTCGGTGCCTTCCGGCAGCGACACGATACCGGTCACGTCCGTCGTGCGGAAATAGAACTGCGGACGGTAGTTGGTGAAGAATGGCGTATGACGGCCCCCCTCTTCCTTGGTCAGGATGTAGGCTTCCGCCACGAACTTCTTGTGCGGCTTCACCGAACCCGGCTTGGCCAGAACCTGGCCGCGCTCAACGCCTTCACGGTCGACGCCGCGGATCAGCGCGCCGATGTTGTCGCCGGCCTGGCCCTGGTCGAGCAGCTTGCGGAACATTTCAACGCCGGTAACCGTCGTCTTCGAGGTGTCGCGGATGCCGACGATCTCGACTTCCTCGCCAACCTTGACGATGCCGCGCTCGACGCGACCCGTCACCACCGTGCCGCGACCCGAGATCGAGAACACGTCCTCGATCGGCAGCAGGAACGGCTTGTCGATCGGACGCTCAGGCGTCGGGATGTACTCGTCCACCGCCGCCATCAGCGCGCGAACCGCGTCTTCGCCGAGTGCCTTGTCGCCGTCATTGAGCGCGACAACCGCCGAACCCTTGATGATCGGCGTGTCGTCGCCGGGGAACTCGTACTTCGACAGAAGCTCGCGAACCTCAAGTTCGACCAGTTCCAGCAATTCCGCATCGTCGACCAGGTCGACCTTGTTCAAGAACACCACCAGCGCCGGAACGCCAACCTGGCGGGCAAGCAGGATGTGCTCGCGCGTCTGCGGCATCGGGCCGTCGGCGGCCGAAACGACCAGGATCGCGCCGTCCATCTGCGCCGCACCCGTGATCATGTTCTTCACATAGTCGGCGTGGCCGGGGCAATCGACGTGGGCATAGTGACGGTTAGGCGTCTCGTACTCGACGTGCGACGTCGAGATCGTGATGCCACGGGCCTTCTCTTCCGGCGCGTTGTCGATCTGGTCGTACGCCTTGAAGTCGCCAAAATACTTCGTGATCGCTGCCGTCAGCGACGTCTTGCCGTGGTCAACGTGACCAATCGTGCCAATGTTCACATGTGGCTTGTTACGCTCGAATTTGCTCTTGGCCATGTGAGGTCTCCATTCCTAGCAGCCGATGAAGGCATTGAATTAAGTAACTGGTGCAGTTCCTTGGAACTACGCGTATTTTTTCTGGACTTCCTGAGCGACCGCAGTCGGAACCGGCTCGTAGTGGTCGAACTGCATCGTGTACTGGGCGCGGCCCTGCGACATCGAACGCAGCGTGTCCACATACTTGAACATGTTGGCCAGCGGCACCATCGCGTTGATGACGACGGCGACACCGCGGGCTTCCTGGCCCTGGATCTGGCCGCGGCGTCCGTTCAAATCGCCGATGACGTTGCCGACGTAATCCTCAGGCGTCACCACTTCGACCTTCATGACCGGCTCGAGCAACTGCACGCCAAGCTTGGGCGCTGCTTCACGGAAGCAGGCGCGGCCGGCGATTTCGAAGGCCAGGACCGAGGAGTCGACGTCGTGGAACGCACCGTCGATAAGAGTCGCCTTGACGCCGATCATCGGGAAGCCGGCAAACGGGCCGGACGTCATGACGCTGTTGATACCCTTTTCGACGCCGGGGATGTATTCCTTCGGCACCGCGCCACCGACGATCTTGGACGAGAACTGGAACTCGGTGCTCTCCGGATCCGGCTCGAACACAATCTTGACGCGGGCGAACTGGCCCGTACCGCCGGTCTGCTTCTTATGGGTGTAATCCTGTTCGTGCGTGCGGGTAATGGTTTCGCGATAAGCCACCTGCGGCGCACCGATATTCGCCTCGACCTTGAATTCGCGACGCATGCGGTCGACCAGAATGTCGAGGTGGAGCTCACCCATGCCGGCGATGATGGTCTGGCCGGATTCTTCGTCCGTCTTGACGCGGAAGGACGGGTCTTCTGCCGCGAGACGATGCAGCGCAAGGCCCATCTTCTCCTGGTCGTTCTTGGTCTTCGGCTCGATCGCGATCTGGATGACCGGATCGGGGAATTCCATACGCTCAAGAATGACCGGATGCAGCGGATCGCACAGCGTGTCGCCCGTCGTGGTGTCCTTCAGGCCGGCCAGAGCAACGATATCGCCGGCGAAAGCCTCTTCGATGTCGGCGCGCGAGTTCGCATGCATCTGCAGCATGCGGCCGATGCGCTCTTTCTTGCCCTTGACGGTGTTGTCGAGCGACGCGCCCTTGACCACCTTGCCGGAATAAATGCGCGCAAACGTCAGCGAACCGACAAATGGGTCGTTCATGATCTTGAACGCCAGCATGGAAAGCGGCTCTTCATCGCTCGATTCGCGCGTGACTTCCGCGTCCGTCTTCGGATCGACGCCCTTGATCGCGGGAACTTCGTCCGGCGCAGGCAGGAAATCAATGACGGCGTCGAGAAGCGGCTGCACGCCCTTGTTCTTGAACGCGGTACCGCAAAGAACCGGATGGAACTTCACGGCAACGGTGCCCCTGCGGATCAGTTCGCGAATCTCGTCGTTGCCGGGCATCTTGCCCTCGAGATAATTCTCAAGCGCCGTCTCGTCCATTTCAACAGCGGCTTCGATCATCTTCTCGCGATATTCTTCAGCGCGCGCCTGCATGTCCGCCGGGATATCCATGACGTCCCAGTCGGCGCCGAGATGTTCCTCGTGCCAGACCAGCGCCTTCATCTCAATGAGGTCGATGACACCCTTGAACTCGTTTTCCGCGCCGATCGGCAGCTGAACGGCAACCGGGATAGCACCCAGACGCGACTTGATCATGTCGAGGCAGCGATAGAAATCGGCGCCGATCTTGTCCATCTTGTTGCAGAAGATCATGCGCGGGACGTGATACTTCTCAGCCTGGCGCCACACGGTCTCCGTCTGCGGCTCGACGCCGGCATTCGAGTCCAGCAGCGCAATGGCGCCATCGAGGACGCGCAGCGAGCGCTCAACTTCAATGGTGAAGTCGACGTGGCCGGGCGTGTCGATGATGTTGTAGCGGTACTGCTTGCCGTTGCGGCCCTTCCAGGAAGTGGTCGTGGCAGCCGACGTAATCGTGATGCCGCGCTCCTGCTCCTGCTCCATCCAGTCCATGGTCGAGGCGCCATCGTGCGTCTCGCCCATCTTGTGGTTCTTGCCCGTATAATAAAGAATCCGCTCGGTCGTCGTGGTCTTACCGGCGTCGATATGCGCCATGATGCCGAAGTTACGGTATTCGTGGATGTGAAATTCGCGGGCCATTGGAATAGCTCTCTCGTCTTTGTTCGCGCTTTTACCAGCGATAATGCGCGAAAGCGCGGTTGGCTTCCGCCATCTTGTGGGTGTCTTCACGCTTCTTGACAGCGGTGCCGCGGTTATTGGCCGCGTCCATCAACTCGCCGGAAAGACGGTCGACCATCGTGGTCTCGTTGCGCTTGCGCGCTGCCGTGATCAACCAGCGGATGGCAAGCGCCTGACGGCGCTCGGGGCGCACGTCGACCGGAACCTGATAGGTCGCACCACCAACACGGCGCGAGCGCACTTCCACATGCGGCGCGACATTGTCGAGCGCCTGATGGAACACCGTGACGGGCTCCTGCTTGGTCTTTTCCTGAACCTGATCGAGTGCGCCATAGACGATGGTCTCGGCGATCGACTTCTTGCCGTCATACATGACGGCGTTCATGAACTTGGTAACGATCAGATCGCCGAACTTGGGGTCCGGGTTGATCTCACGCTTTTCTGCACTGTGGCGACGGGACATTTTTTTCTCAGCCTCACTTAGGACGCTTGGCGCCGTATTTCGAACGACGCTGCTTGCGGTTCTTCACGCCCTGCGTATCGAGAACGCCGCGAATGATGTGGTAGCGCACACCGGGAAGATCCTTGACGCGACCGCCACGGATCATGACCACCGAGTGCTCCTGAAGGTTGTGCCCCTCACCCGGGATATAGCCAATCACTTCGAAGCCATTGGTCAGGCGAATCTTGGCGACCTTGCGCAGCGCCGAGTTCGGCTTCTTCGGCGTCGTCGTATAAACGCGCGTGCAGACGCCCCGCTTTTGCGGGTTCTGCTGCATGGCCGGGACCTTGTTGCGCACGGCCGGCGCCTGGCGCGGCTTGCGGATCAGCTGGTTGACGGTAGGCATTAAACCCTCTTGTCTCTCAATTCCGTGTCTCGAACCCAGTCAGGGGTGCTCAAAGACCGGCTTCCATACGCAAATTCGGGGCACAAACCATGAAACATGGTCTTGCCCGAACAAGTGGCAGAGGAAGCGGAAACCGCTTCATGCAAGCCGGAAATATCTTTTCGCTCGTAAAGTGAACCCTGTTTGAGGCGAACTCCAAAGCGTGTCGCTTCGGAAGAGCAGGCCTCACATCGGTTCTGACTGGGCGGCTTCTACCCGCAACACCGCATATCGTCAAGCCCGAAGCATTAATTATTGCGTCGGCGCAACGCAGCGGCGGGTCCAGGCCGAGCGTCGGAAATTATCTTTCGCTCATTTGGAGCCAAGTGAAAGAATGTGACCGCTTTTTATCTGTCTCCAGCGCCCGCTTCATGCGAAAAGCCCCAAAGCCAGGCAGTAGAGAGCGAATCTCGTGAGTGAACCGGTCAACGACAACGAAACCGAACGGTCGGTCATCCTGATTACAGGGCGCGTCCGCAGGCGCAAGGGCGGCAAGGCCGAAGGCGTGCACATCATGCTGGTCGCGCCAGACGACGATTCGGCTGTGCGCAGGGCGCTCGAATCGCTGGCTGCCGAAGGGTACGCCGAGGTCGAACTCGACCAGATCGGTGATATGGAAGGCGAGCCGGACGAAGAGCCGCATTTGTCGGCCTGGCAGGGCGCGCTCGAGGGCGATGTGTCGATCGTGACCTTCGACGAGCCTTTGTGAAAAGGGGGAGAATAAGCAATGTCGGAAAGAAAGCCGGGTAAGCCGGCATCTCGCGATTGGGTGGATGGCGCGGTCGCGGCGATCGAGGCCGATCAGCGGCGTTCGGCCGACACCCATTTGTGGAAGCTCGACATCCCCGCTTTGCCGGGCATAGACCTGTACCTCAAGGATGAGTCGACCCACCCGACAGGCAGCCTGAAGCACCGGCTGGCGCGCTCGCTCTTTCTCTATGCGCTGTGCAACGGCCACATAAGGCAAGGCGCGCCGGTCATCGAAGCCTCGTCCGGCTCGACCGCCGTTTCGGAGGCCTATTTCGCACGCATGATCAGCGTTCCCTTTTACGCGGTAATGCCGCGCACCACCTCGGCTGAAAAGATCGCAGCCATCGAGCACTATGGCGGCAATTGCCACTTCATCGACGACGGTCGCCGCATCTATGCGGAATCGGCGGAATTGGCCGAGCGACTGGGCGGCCACTTCATGGACCAGTTCACCTATGCCGAGCGCGCCACCGACTGGCGCGGCAACAACAACATCGCCGAATCGATCTTCGACCAGATGCGCGAAGAGCGCCATCCGATACCCAGTTGGGTGGTGATGAGCGCCGGCACCGGCGGCACCACCGCCACGATTGGCCGCTACATCCGCTACAAGCGCCACGCCACGCGGCTATCCGTGGCCGATGTCGAGCATTCCGCCTTTTTCGAAGGCTTTTCGACGCGCGATTCGGCATGCCTGTGCGAAAAACCCTCGCGAATCGAGGGCATAGGCCGCCCCCGCGTCGAGCCGTCCTTCGTGCCGGGCGTCATCGATCACATGGTGCTGGTGCCCGACGCCCTGTCCATCGCCGCCATGCGCGTCCTGTCGAGGCGCATCGGCCGGCAGGTCGGCGGCTCGACCGGGACAAACTTCGCCGCCATGTGCTTCCATGCCGCGCGTATGGCAAAAGCCGGCGAGGAAGGCTCGCTGATTACCTTGATCTGCGATTCCGGCGAGCGCTACGCCAACACCTATTACTGCGATGACTGGCTGCGCGAAAAGGACCTTGATCCAGCACCCTTCGAACCGCTAATGGAAGCTTTCCTCGCCGGCGGAAATCTGGACATAAAACTGGAGGAAAGCCGCGGATGACGCCAATGCACCCCATACGCATAGGCGTCGTCGGCGTCGGCAAGATCGTGCGCGACCAGCATTTGCCAGCACTTACGGCCAGCCCGGATTTCCGCCTCGTTGCCGCCGCCAGCCGGCAGGGCAAGGTCGACGGTATTCCGAATTTCCCTGCCATCGAGACGATGCTGGCCGAAATGCCTGACCTGGAAGCGGTTTCGCTCTGCATGCCGCCGCAATTCCGTTACGACGCGGCGCGCACAGCGCTTGCCGCAAGAAAGCACGTCTTCCTTGAGAAGCCGCCCGGCGCCACGGTCAGCGAGGTCGAGGACCTCAAGGCGCTCGCGGCGGAAAACGGCGTCTCGCTTTTCGCAAGCTGGCATTCCCGCTATGCGCCGGCGGTGGAAGCCGCCCGCGCCTTCCTCGCCTCCACCCGGATACGATCCGCGACGATCAACTGGAAGGAGGACGTGCGGCGCTGGCACCCGAACCAGGAATGGATATGGCAGGCCGGCGGCCTTGGCATATTCGATCCCGGCATCAACGCGCTTTCCATCGCCACCTATATCTTTCCCGCGATGTTCGTCACCGCCGCCATGCTGGAATTCCCCGAAAACCGGGATGCCCCGATTGCGGCCAAAATCGCCTTCCGGTCGGCTGGCGGGTTTGCACTGGGCGCCGATTTCGACTGGCGCCAGACCGGCCCGCAAAGCTGGGATATCCAGGCCGAAACCGATGCAGGCTCAATGGTCCTGTCGGGTGGCGGATCGAAGCTTGCCGTCGATGGGCGCACAGTCCACGAAGAGCCCGAAGCCGAATATCCGATGCTCTACAGGCGCTTTGCCGAACTCGTCCGGGGCGGCACATCCGACGTGGACCTCGCGCCGCTCCGGCATGTCGCCGACGCTTTCATGCTGGGTAAGCGCGAAGTGGTCGAAGCTTTTCACGACTGACCCATTTCATGACTGACCCAAGCAACACTCGGGTCGATAGTAACAAAAAAAGCCGCCAGGTCGCCCCAGCGGCTTTTTCTTTTAAGGAGATTCCGCCGCTTACTGCGCGGCGGTAATCATTTCGGTCAGCATCGGCTCGGCGGTTTCAACGCCCGACGCCTTGCGGCGCTCGTCGATGATGAGTTCGTCGCGCGACGTGGCGATGCGACGGATAGCGCTCATCTGGCCGCCCGTACCGGCCGGGATAAGCCGACCGACGATGACGTTTTCCTTCAGACCCTGCAGCATGTCGGTCTTGCCGGCAACTGCTGCTTCCGTCAGCACCCTTGTCGTCTCCTGGAAGGAGGCGGCCGAGATGAAGGACGGCGTCTGCAGCGAAGCCTTGGTGATGCCGAGCAGCACAGGCATGCCTTCGGCGGGCTTCTTGCCCTCCTCGAGCAGGCGATCGTTGATCTCGTCCAGTTCGATCACGTCGACATGGTCGCCCGGGATGTAGGTCGAGTCGCCCTGCACGGTGATTTCCACCTTCTGCAGCATCTGGCGCACGATCACCTCGATGTGCTTGTCGTTGATCTGCACGCCCTGCAGACGATAGACTTCCTGGATTTCATTGACGAGGTAAGACGCAAGCGCCTCCACGCCCTTGATGGCCAGAATGTCGTGCGGCGCGGGGTTGCCGTCGAGGATGTAGTCGCCCTTCTCGATGACGTCGCCGTCCTGGAGATGGAACGGCTTGCCCTTCGGGATCAGGTACTCGACAGGCTCCATCGTCGAGTCATGGGGCTCGATGATGATGCGGCGCTTGTTCTTGTAGTCGCGCCCGAAGCGGATCGTGCCGTCGATCTCGGCGATGATGGCGTGATCCTTCGGACGGCGAGCCTCGAACAATTCGGCAACACGCGGCAGACCGCCGGTGATGTCCTTGGTCTTGGCGCTTTCCATCGGGATACGGGCCAGAACGTCGCCCGGCCGCACCATCGCGCCCGGCTCGACCGAGAGAATGGCCTCGACCGAGAGCAGGAAGCGCGCGTCGCCGCCCTTCGACAGCTTGCCGACCTTGCCCTTGGAGTCCAGCACGATCATCGCCGGCTTGAGGTCCGCACCGCGTGGCGTCGAACGCCAGTCGATAACCTCGCGCTTGGTGATGCCGGTGGATTCGTCGGCCGTTTCCTGCACGGAAATGCCGTCGACCAGATCCTCGAACTGCACCAAGCCCTCGATTTCGGTGAGGATCGGGCGTGTGTACGGGTCCCACTCGGCCAGACGCTGGCCGCGCTTCACCTTGTCGCCATCGTCCACGAAGATGCGCGAACCATAGGTCAGGCGGTGCGAGGCGCGTTCCTTGCCGGCCTCGTCGAAGATCAGAACCGCCATGTTACGGCCCATGACCATCTGCTGGCCGTCCGAGTTGCGCACCACGTTGCGGTTGCGAATCTCGACCTTGCCCTCATAGGAGGCTTCCAGGAACGAGCTGTCCACGACCTGCGCCGTGCCGCCCATGTGGAAGGTACGCATGGTGAGCTGCGTTCCCGGCTCGCCGATCGACTGCGCCGCGATGACGCCGACCGCTTCACCCTGGTTGACCGGGGTGCCGCGGGCAAGGTCGCGTCCGTAGCAGACCGCGCAAACGCCGATCCTGACCTCGCAGGTCAGCGCCGAGCGGATACGCACCGACTGCACGCCCGCCGTCTCGATCTTCTCCACGTCGCGCTCGTCCATCAGCGTTCCGGCCTTGACCAGAAGCTCGCCCGACACCGGATGGTTGATGTCGTCGAGCGACGTGCGGCCCAGAACCCGCTGGCCGACCGAAGCGACCACCTGGCCGGCATCGACGATCGGCTGCATGGTGAGGCCCTTGTCGGTGCCGCAGTCGACCGAATTGACGATGCAGTCCTGCGCCACGTCGACAAGACGACGCGTCAGATAGCCCGAGTTCGCCGTCTTCAAGGCGGTGTCGGCCAGACCCTTGCGGGCGCCGTGGGTCGAGTTGAAGTACTCGAGCACGGTCAGGCCTTCCTTGAAGTTCGAGATGATCGGCGTCTCGATGATCTCGCCCGACGGCTTGGCCATCAGGCCGCGCATGCCGGCAAGCTGGCGCATCTGCGTGGGCGAGCCACGCGCACCGGAGTGCGACATCATGTAGATCGAGTTCATCTGCCTTTGACGGCCGTTATCCTCGAACTTGACCGCCTTGATGCCGGCCATCATTTCGTCGGCGACCTTTTCCGAGCACTTGGCCCAGGCGTCGACGACCTTGTTGTACTTCTCGCCCTGGGTGATCAGGCCGTCATTGTACTGCTGCTCGTATTCCTTGGCGAGCGTCTCCGTATCGGTAACCAGCTTCACCTTGGTGTCCGGGATCACCATGTCGTCCTTGCCGAACGAAATGCCGGCGCGGCAGGCATGGGCGAAACCGAGCGCCATGATGCGGTCGCAGAAAATGACCGTCTCCTTCTGACCGCAATGGCGGTAGACGGTGTCGATCATCTTGGAGATGTTCTTCTTGGTCATCTCCTGGTTGGCCGTGTCGTAAGGCACGTTGACGTTCTTCGGCAGCAATTCGCCGATGATCATGCGGCCGGGTGTCGTCTCGTGGATCTTCGACGTGACGTTGCCTTCGGCGTCCACCGAGCGGAAACGGCCCTTGATCTTGGAGTGCAGCGTCACCGCCTTGGTTTCGAGCGCGTGCTGGAGTTCGCCCATATCGGCAAACGCCATCCCCTCGCCCGGCTCGTTCTGGTTGACGATCGACAGATAGTACAGGCCAAGCACCATGTCCTGCGAAGGCACGATGATCGGCGCGCCGGAAGCGGGATGCAGGATGTTGTTGGTCGACATCATCAGCACGCGGGCTTCAAGCTGCGCTTCCAGCGACAGCGGCACGTGGACCGCCATCTGATCGCCGTCGAAGTCGGCGTTGAAGGCCGTGCAGACCAGCGGGTGAAGCTGGATCGCCTTGCCTTCGATCAGGATCGGCTCGAATGCCTGGATGCCGAGGCGGTGCAGCGTCGGCGCGCGGTTCAGCAGCACCGGATGCTCGCGGATGACCTCGTCGAGGATATCCCAAACTTCCGGACGCTCTTTTTCGACCAGCTTCTTGGCCTGCTTGACGGTCGAGGAGTAACCCTTGGCGTCGAGACGGGCGTAGATGAACGGCTTGAACAGTTCGAGCGCCATCTTCTTCGGCAGGCCGCACTGATGCAGCTTCAGCTCCGGGCCGGTCACGATGACCGAACGGCCGGAATAGTCGACGCGCTTGCCGAGCAGGTTCTGGCGGAACCGGCCCTGCTTGCCCTTGAGCATGTCGGACAGCGACTTCAGCGGACGCTTGTTGGCGCCGGTGATGACGCGGCCGCGACGACCATTGTCGAACAACGCATCGACGGCTTCCTGCAGCATGCGCTTTTCATTGCGCACGATGATGCCGGGCGCGCGAAGCTCGATCAGGCGCTTCAGGCGGTTATTGCGGTTGATGACGCGGCGATAGAGATCGTTCAGGTCGGACGTCGCGAAACGGCCGCCATCCAGCGGAACCAGCGGACGCAGGTCCGGCGGAATGACCGGCACGACCTTCATGATCATCCATTCCGGGCGATTGCCGGATTCCATGAAGTTTTCGACGACCTTGAGCCGCTTGAGGAACTTCTTCTGCTTCAGTTCCGACGTGGTGGTCGCCAGTTCCGAACGCAGGTCGCCAGCGATCCGCTCCAGGTCCATGCCGGCCAGAAGGTCATGAATGGCTTCCGCGCCGATCATGGCGGTAAAACTATCCTCGCCATACTCGTCGACGGCGATCATGTACTCTTCTTCGGAAAGAAGCTGGTTTTCCTTAAGCGCCGTCAGGCCGGGCTCGGTGACGATGTAGTTCTCGAAGTAGAGAACGCGCTCGATATCCTTGAGCGTCATGTCGAGCAGCGTGCCGATGCGCGAAGGCAGCGACTTCAGGAACCAGATGTGGGCGACGGGCGCGGCCAGTTCGATATGGCCCATGCGCTCGCGCCGGACGCGCGACAGCGTGACTTCGACGCCACACTTCTCGCAGATGACGCCCTTGTACTTCATGCGCTTGTACTTGCCGCATAGGCACTCGTAGTCCTTGATCGGCCCGAAGATGCGCGCGCAGAAAAGACCGTCGCGTTCCGGCTTGAAGGTACGATAATTGATCGTCTCCGGCTTCTTGATCTCGCCGAAGGACCAGGAAAGAATCTTCTCAGGGCTGGCCAGCGAAATCCGAATGGAATCGAACACCTGCGCAGGCGCCTGGGGATTGAAGAGATTCATGACCTCTTGGTTCATGCCGTTCTCCTTTTAGGGGTTGGGAGAACCCCTTTTTCGAACAATAGCGGGCCAGATTGCCCATTTCGTGACCCGGTCCAGCACCGCCGCATGTGGCCCTGGCATCACGGAAATCAACTGCCTTCCGGCAGCCGCAAAACAGTCCGGCGCATCGCGGAAGCCTCTCCCGCGATGCGCCTTGTTTCCTTATTCGGCCGCGTCGGGCAGCCGAACCGGGTTGTCGTCGAGCTTGGTGTTCTCAAGCTCCACATTGAGGCCGAGAGAGCGCATTTCCTTGACGAGAACGTTGAAGCTCTCCGGAATGCCTGCCTCGAACGTATCGTCGCCTCTGACGATCGCCTCGTAGACCTTGGTACGGCCCGCCACGTCGTCCGACTTCACTGTCAGCATTTCCTGCAGCGTGTAGGCGGCGCCATAGGCTTCGAGCGCCCAGACCTCCATCTCGCCGAAGCGCTGGCCACCGAACTGCGCCTTGCCACCCAGCGGCTGCTGGGTAACGAGCGAGTACGGACCGATCGAACGCGCGTGGATCTTGTCGTCCACGAGATGGTGAAGCTTGAGCATATAGATGTAGCCCATCGTCACCTTGCGGTCGAACGGCTCGCCTGTGCGTCCGTCGTAGAGCTGCGACTGGCCGCTGGTATGAAGACCGGCCTGTTCCAGCATGATGTTGATATCGGCTTCGTGGGCACCGTCGAACACCGGGGTCGCGATGGAAACGCCGCGCCGCATCTGCTCGCCAAGGCGAACGATGGACTCGTCGTCGTACTCGCGGACCGGCTCGTTGCGGTCGTTGTCCGGCATGAAGCTCTCGAGCGTATTACGCAGCGGCTTGATATCGCCCGCCGTTTTATACGCGTCGATCAGATCACCGATCTTCTTGCCCATGCCCGAACATGCCCAGCCCAGATGCGTCTCCAGGATCTGGCCGACATTCATGCGCGACGGCACGCCCAACGGATTGAGCACGATATCGGCATGCGTGCCGTCCTCAAGGAACGGCATGTCCTCGACAGGCAGGATCCGCGACACGACACCCTTGTTGCCATGCCGTCCGGCCATCTTGTCGCCGGGCTGCATCTTGCGCTTCACTGCCACGAAGACCTTGACCATCTTCATGACCCCGGGGGGCATCTCGTCGCCACGCTGGACCTTCTCGACCTTGTCCATGAAGCGCTGCTCGAGCGCCTTCTTGGAATCGTCGTACTGGCCACGCAAAGCCTCGAGTTCGCTCTGGAGCTTTTCATCCGCCACCGCAAACTGCCACCACTGCGAACGCGGATAGTCGTCCAGCGTATCCTTGGCGAGCGTCGATCCCTTCTTGAAGCCCTTCGGCCCGGCAATCGCTTCCTTGCCGATCAACACGTCGGAAAGGCGCGCATAGACGTTACGGTCGAGGATGGCCTGCTCGTCGTCGCGGTCCTTGGCGAGACGTTCGATCTCCTCGCGCTCGATCGCCATGGCGCGCTCGTCCTTCTCCACACCGTGGCGATTGAAGACGCGCACCTCGACGATGGTGCCGTAGGTCCCGGGCGGCATGCGCATGGAGGTGTCACGCACATCGGAAGCCTTTTCGCCAAAGATGGCGCGCAGGAGCTTCTCCTCCGGCGTCATCGGGCTTTCGCCCTTCGGCGTGATCTTGCCGACCAGGATGTCGCCCGGCTGCACTTCCGCGCCGATATAGACGATGCCGGCCTCGTCGAGGTTCTTCAGCGCTTCTTCCGAGACGTTCGGAATATCGCGCGTGATTTCCTCCGGCCCAAGCTTGGTATCGCGCGCCATGACCTCGAACTCCTCGATGTGGATCGAGGTGAAGACGTCATCCGACACGATCTTCTCGGACAGAAGGATGGAGTCCTCGTAGTTGTAGCCGTTCCACGGCATGAACGCGACGAGCACGTTGCGGCCGAGCGCCAGGTCGCCAAGTTCGGTCGACGGACCGTCGGCGATGATGTCGCCCTTGTTGACGAGGTCGCCCATGCGAACCAGCGGACGCTGGTTGATGCAGGTCGACTGGTTGGAGCGCTGGAACTTCATCAGCCGGTAGATATCGACGCCGGACTTGCCGGGATCGAGGTCTTCCGTCGCGCGGATAACGATACGCGTCGCGTCCACCTGGTCGACGATACCGCCGCGACGCGCGCCGATGGCAGCACCGGAGTCACGGGCGACGATCGGCTCCATGCCGGTCCCGACAAACGGCGCTTCGGCGCGTACCAGCGGCACGGCCTGACGCTGCATGTTCGAGCCCATGAGAGCGCGGTTGGCGTCGTCGTTTTCCAGGAACGGGATCAGCGCTGCTGCGACCGACACCATCTGTTTCGGCGAAACGTCCATCAGGTCGACGTTTTCGCGCGGCGCCATCATCACTTCACCCGCGCTGCGGCAAATGACGAATTCGTCGACGAAATGACCGTCCTTGTCGAGTTCGGCGTTGGCCTGCGCGACGTGGTGTTTTGCTTCCTCCATAGCGGAGAGATAAACCACATCGTTGGTCAGCTTGCCGTCCACGATCTTGCGATACGGGCTTTCGATGAAGCCGTATTTGTTGACGCGGGCAAAGGTCGCAAGCGAGTTGATCAGGCCGATATTCGGGCCTTCCGGCGTCTCGATCGGACAGATGCGGCCGTAATGCGTCGGGTGCACGTCGCGCACCTCGAAGCCGGCGCGCTCGCGGGTCAGACCACCGGGTCCAAGCGCCGAAAGACGACGCTTGTGGGTGATTTCCGACAGCGGGTTGGTCTGGTCCATGAACTGCGACAGCTGCGAGGAGCCGAAGAACTCGCGCACGGCGGCAGCCGCCGGCTTGGCGTTGATCAGGTCCTGCGGCATCACCGTGTCGATTTCGATCGAGGACATGCGTTCCTTGATCGCGCGCTCCATGCGAAGCAGGCCGACGCGGTACTGGTTTTCCATCAGCTCGCCGACAGAACGCACGCGGCGGTTGCCGAGATTGTCGATGTCGTCGATCTCGCCCTTGCCGTCGCGCAATTCGACCAGCGTCTTGACCACGGCAAGAATGTCTTCCTTGCGCAGCACGCGCACGGTGTCCTCGGCGTCGAGTTCGAGACGCATGTTCATCTTGACGCGGCCGACGGCCGACAAATCGTAGCGCTCGCTATCGAAGAACAGCGAATTGAACATCGCCTCGGCGGTGTCCATGGTCGGCGGCTCGCCGGGGCGCATGACGCGGTAGATATCGAACAGCGCGTCCTGACGGCTCTCGTTTTTGTCGACGGCAAGCGTGTTGCGGATATAGGCGCCGACATTGACGTGGTCGATGTCGAGGATCTGGATTTCCTTTTCGCCGGTCTCCAGCAGCACCTTCAACGTCTTCTCGTCGATCTCGTCGCCGGCCTCGAGGAAAATCTCGCCGGTTCCGTAGTTGACGATATCCTCGGCCAGATAGTTGCCGATCAGATCCTCGTCGGTCGCCTTGATCGCCTTGAGACCCTTTTCGCCAAGCTGCTTGGCCTGACGCGCGGTGATCTTCTTGCCGGCCTCGACCACGACTTCGCCCGTATCGGCATCGACCAGGTCGCCGACAGCCTTGAGGCCACGGAAACGCTCGACGTTGAACGGAATGCGCCAATGGTCCTTGGCGCGCTTGTAGGTGATCTTGGTGTAGAAGGTGGACAGGATTTCTTCCGAATCCATGCCGAGCGCCATCAGCAGCGACGTCGCTGGAATCTTGCGGCGGCGGTCGATGCGGGCATGCACGACGTCCTTGGAATCAAACTCGATGTCGAGCCACGAACCGCGATAGGGAATGACGCGCGCAGCAAACAGAAGCTTGCCCGACGAGTGCGACTTGCCCTTGTCGTGGTCGAAGAAGACGCCCGGCGAACGATGCATCTGCGAAACAATGACGCGCTCGGTGCCGTTGACGATGAAGGTACCGTTCAAGGTCATGAGCGGCATGTCGCCCATGTAAACGTCCTGTTCCTTGATGTCCTTGATGGACTTCGCGCCGGTATCCTCGTCGATATCGAACACGATCAGGCGCAGCGTCACCTTGAGGGGTGCTGCATAGGTCAGGTCGCGCTGACGGCATTCGTCAACGTCGAACTTGGGAGCCTCGAACTCGTATTTCACGAACTCCAGCATGGAGGAGCCGGAGAAATCCTGGATCGGGAAGACCGACTTGAAGACGGCCTGCAAGCCCTCGTCGCCACGCCCGCCTTCCGGCTCGTCCACCATCAGGAACTGGTCATAGGACGCCTTCTGAACCTCGATGAGGTTCGGCATTTCCGCCACTTCCGGAATTTTCCCGAAGAATTTCCTGACGCGTCTGCGGCCATTGAAAGTCTGTGTCTGGGCCATCGTCGCTCCTTAGCTACCTTCTCGGGGCAACCTCGCCGCGGTTGCCTTGCCTCGCTGCCGCTTGCGCCGCAGCCTGTCCAGAACGGGAGAAAACCCGTTTCCGGAAAGCCGCGAACGGCCCTCGGGAAAGAGGTTTCCGACAAATATCCCCGCTGCGGGGACGGTGGGCGGCGAAAAGCCGCCCACCAACACCACTGATTACTTCAGTTCGACCTTGGCGCCGGCTGCTTCGAGCTGGGCCTTGATCTTGTCGCCGTCAGCCTTGTTGACGCCTTCCTTGACCGCCTTAGGAGCCGCTTCGACCAGATCCTTGGCTTCCTTGAGGCCAAGACCGGTGATGGCGCGGACTTCCTTGATGACGTTGATCTTCTGAGCGCCGGCTTCGACGAGCATGACGTCGAATTCGGTCTGCTCTTCAGCCGGAGCGGCGGCAGCGGCACCACCGGCAGCAGCAACAGCCACCGGAGCAGCGGCGGAAACGCCCCACTTTTCTTCCAGAAGCTTCGACAACTCAGCCGCCTCAAGGACGGTCAGCGCCGACAGTTCGTCTACGATCTTTGCGAGATCAGCCATGTTTGTATTCCTTCGTAAGGTTCGAACGTGTGTTTATGATGGTGAGGAACGGCCTCATGCCGCCTCGTTCTTCCGGGCATAGGCGCCGATGACGCGCGCGACCGAAGCCGCTGGCGCATTGACGACCTGGGCGATCCGGGTTGCCGGCGTGGCGATCATGCCAACCAGCCTTGCGCGCAACTCGTCGAGCGACGGGAGTGCGGCCAGAGCCTTCACACCGTCGGCGTTGAGCGAGGTCGAGCCCATCGCGCCACCGAGAATGACAAGCTTGTCATTCGTCTTGGCGAAATCGGACGCGATCTTCGGCGCCGTAACCGGATCTTCCGAATAGGCAATCAGCGTCTGTCCTGTGAACAGATCGATGATGCTGTCGGATTCCGTGCCCTGAAGAGCGATCTTGGCTAGCCGGTTCTTCGCGACTTTGACGGTGCCACCGGCAGCGCGCATTTTCGACCGAAGGTCGTTCATTTGCGCGACGGTGATACCGGCGTAGTGGGCCACGACGACTGAACCAGCGCCTTTGAAAGCGTCGTTCAGGCTCGTGACGAGTTCGCGTTTTTCCGCTCTGTCCACTGCCTATCTCCAGTTGACCCCCGTCCTCGTAAAAGGGCAGGCGTCGGGTTACCTTTTGCCGGTCGGGCTATCCAGAAAGTCCAGATCTCCCGAACGACGCTCGAGGATCCTGCCCCCTTTCGCCACACCGCCCCGAAGAACGGTGCGCAGACAAAAGGCAAACACGGTTCGAACCTTTCATCGGAGCCAAAAGCTCCTTTGTCCGGTCTTCACCCGTCTCATGCAGGCCCGCATGAATTAAGGTCCAGATGGTTCGGACCGCCCACAATCTCGGACAGGATGCCGAAAGTCTTTCGACTTCCGACGTTCCAGACCCCAAACAGTGGGGCCCGGAATTCTTCAGCGGATCAGCGCTTTGTGCGCCGATCCGAACAATTCATCTCAGGACTCGGCAAGGCTCGCCACGTCCAGCTTCAGGCCGGGGCCCATCGTCGAGGTGACGGACACCTTCTTGACGTAGATGCCCTTGGCGCCGGTCGGCTTCGCCTTCGTCACCGCATCGGTGAAGGCGCGGATGTTTTCTTCCAGCGCCTTGACGTCGAACGACAGCTTGCCGACGCCGGCATGGATGATGCCGGCCTTTTCAACGCGGAACTCGACAGCGCCACCCTTGGACGCCGCAACAGCGGCGGTGACATCGGTGGTCACCGTGCCGACCTTGGGGTTCGGCATCATGCCGCGGGGCCCGAGCACCTTGCCCAGACGACCAACGAGCGGCATCATGTCCGGCGTGGCGATGCAGCGATCGAAATCGATCGTGCCTTTCTGGACGATTTCCACCAGTTCTTCCGCACCGACGATGTCCGCGCCGGCCGCACGGGCTTCATCAGCCTTGTCGCCACGGGCGAAAACCGCGACGCGCACGGTACGGCCGGTGCCGTTCGGCAAATTGACCACGCCGCGGACCATCTGGTCGGCATGGCGCGGATCGACGCCGAGGTTCATCGCGACTTCGATCGTCTCATCGAACTTCACCGTCGAACGATCCTTGAGCAGCTTCAGGGCATCACCCAAGGCATAGGCCTTGTTGGGGTCGACGCCTTCGCGGGTCTTGGCTACACGCTTTGCAATCTTTGCCATGATCTCAGCCCACCACTTCCAGGCCCATCGAACGGGCGGAGCCCTCGACCATGCGCATGGCCGACTCGACGTCGTTTGCGTTCAAATCCTTCAGCTTGGCAGTCGCGATCTCGCGCACCTTGTCGCGGGAAATCGTGCCGACGCTGACCTTGCCCGGCTCCTTCGAGCCCGACTTCAGATTGGCTGCCTTCTTCAGGAAAAAGGCCACCGGCGGCGTCTTCATGACGAAGGTGAACGACTTGTCCTGATAGTAGGTAATGACGACCGGAATGGGCGAACCCTTTTCCAGTTCCTGGGTCTGCGCGTTGAACGCCTTGCAGAACTCCATGATGTTGATGCCACGCTGACCAAGTGCCGGTCCGATCGGGGGCGACGGCGTCGCCGATCCCGCGGAAACCTGCAGCTTGAGCTGGCCTGCAATTTTCTTAGCCATCTCTCTTCCTGCTTTCTGTCATGCCGGCCCGTTGATCGGGAATGCCGGCGGTTGCAGTTCGGTGGTGCGGTTCGCATGGCCGGCTAAAGCCACACTCGCCTCCCACCCTCTTCTTGGGCACCGAACCGACGAAACCTGGTGGTTTGCGGCTCCATGCCCGGTTGCGCGATCGTCTGCGCACCCCCTCGCCTTGCGGCGAAGGATTTCGGATCAGCCCTTTTCGACCTGTCCGAATTCCAGATCGACCGGCACGGCGCGCCCGAAGATCGAAACTTCCACCTTGAGCCGCGCACGCTCCTCGTCCACTTCCTGGACGAAGCCGTTGAACGAAGCGAACGGACCATCCGAAACGCGGATTGCCTCGCCGATCTCGAAGGTAACCGACGGCTTCGGCCGCTCGACGCCCTCCTGCACCTGGTGCAGGATGCGGTCGGCTTCCTTGTCGGTGATATGCATCGGCTTGGACGTATGCTTGTCCTCGCCGAGAAAACCCGTCACGCGCGGGATATTCTTGACCATGCTGATGATCGCATCGTTCAGATCCGCCTTCATCAGCACATAACCGGGGAAGAATTTGCGCTCGGCATCGACCTTCTTGCCACGGCGAATCTCGACCACCTTCTCGGTCGGCACGACGACCTGCTCGACGCGCGCGCTCAGGCCCTTCTGCTCGGCCTTCTTCAAAATGTCCTCAGCGACCTTTTTTTCAAAGTTCGAATAGGCGTGGACGATGTACCAGCGCGCGGTCATTTCAAGATGTCTCCGTAATCGCCGGACTTATTGCCCAATGCCAAGGATCTTCCCGACAGCGAAGCCCATGATCATGTCGGCGCTAAAGAAAAACACCATGGCAAGGACGGCGAAGGCCAGAACCATCAACGTCGAGATCACGGTTTCGCGCCGCGACGGCCAAGTCACCTTGGCGGTTTCCGCGCGAACCTGCTGGAGAAATACGAAAGGATTATTGGTCTTCGACGCCATATGCCGCTCTGTCTTCAAGATTCGTTGACCGAATCTCCTGGATGATCCCGCTGGCCGGGATATGCCGTTCCAATTTGCCCACACCGGTATAGCGCGAAAAGCCGTTTCGCCTGCTGGTTCCGCCGCTTGACGCCTCGTTCGCATCAACCGATGCAACCATGCCGCCATGCAAATCGGACGCGTAAAGCCGATTTCTCAGCTCCACGCGTCGCGTGTCTGTTATCGTCTACATAAAACCGATTCTCCATCCACGCAAGTGGAAAGCACCGGCTTAATGCCCAAACACCGCATCGGAACCATCCAGTCGTCCCGTCCCGGCTATGCTGCTGTTATGCCTTGTTCTACCCAATATGGCAAGGCACCGGCCGATTTTCAACGCATCGGCCTGAAACTATCTGCAATCAACCATTTCACCGTCCGGTGAACTGGCACGGGCAGCAGGGTTCGAACCTACGACCTGCGGTTTTGGAGACCGCCGCTCTACCAACTGAGCTATGCCCGTAACCGCCACGCGTCATGCGCATGGCAGGCGCTTCCTAAAAGCTTCCGCGCCATCTGTAAAGACGCGATGAGCCCATCCACCCGTGATTTGGCCCTGTACCTATGCAAGCCGGCGAAAAAGCCCGGGATAGGTCGCAACAAAGCCGTCTGGTCCGAAAGACACTTCGCGACGGAAATCGCTATCCAGCGATTCGTAGCGATAAAGCCGTCCTTCCTCCAGGCAGGTATAGCGCTGCGGATCGACAGATATGGCAAGGCTCGGCACGTCGACATAGGCGGTGCGGATTTCCGCGCTTTCGCCTCGGGCGAGCCCCAGCCGCCTGACCGGAAACGTGTTGGTGAATGGCGTGATCGAAATATCCGGCTCCAGCGCGCCGTCGAGTTCGGGCGCCGGCCGGCCGCCGACACTCCAGCGCGCCCGGCCGTTGCTTTCCAGAAGCAGCGTCTCGCCGCCGGCCAGTGTCACCTCGACGCGCCTCGCCTGCCATGCTCGGTCGATCCCGATGCGAAAACGGGCGGCGAACGGATCGGAGCCGATGGCAAACCCGTCCGCGACAAGGCCACCGCCCAGCGGGCGCAAAAAGATATGCTGGATGCCCGGCCCTATTTCTTCGCGCCAGCGCAGGATCGTCATGCCGCTCTCCTCGACGTCTGAGCGTTTCGTGGTTAGATGGAAACATTCTGCCGGCGATGGTTCGAGACAAGGTCGAGGGCTTTGTCGATGGCCGCACTGGGGTGCGGTCGAGACGAAGACCGAAGGATTTGGCTCGAACCGGCCCGGCAGAATGTTTCCAGCTGGCCGTGAAGCGCTCAAAGAATAGCAGCCTAACGAAAAAGGGGCAGCCCGAAGGCCGCCCCTTTCGAAGTCATGCTGACAGAAGCTGCCGGCTTATTCCTTGATGGAAGCAACAATGCCTGCACCAACCGTACGGCCGCCTTCACGGATAGCGAAGCGCAGCTTCTCTTCCATGGCGATCGGCACGATCAGTTCCACATCGACCGTGATGTTGTCGCCCGGCATCACCATCTCGGTGCCTTCCGGCAGCGACACGATACCGGTCACGTCCGTCGTGCGGAAATAGAACTGCGGACGGTAGTTGGTGAAGAATGGCGTATGACGGCCCCCCTCTTCCTTGGTCAGGATGTAGGCTTCCGCCACGAACTTCTTGTGCGGCTTCACCGAACCCGGCTTGGCCAGAACCTGGCCGCGCTCAACGCCTTCACGGTCGACGCCGCGGATCAGCGCGCCGATGTTGTCGCCGGCCTGGCCCTGGTCGAGCAGCTTGCGGAACATTTCAACGCCGGTAACCGTCGTCTTCGAGGTGTCGCGGATGCCGACGATCTCGACTTCCTCGCCAACCTTGACGATGCCGCGCTCGACGCGACCCGTCACCACCGTGCCGCGACCCGAGATCGAGAACACGTCCTCGATCGGCAGCAGGAACGGCTTGTCGATCGGACGCTCAGGCGTCGGGATGTACTCGTCCACCGCCGCCATCAGCGCGCGAACCGCGTCTTCGCCGAGTGCCTTGTCGCCGTCATTGAGCGCGACAACCGCCGAACCCTTGATGATCGGCGTGTCGTCGCCGGGGAACTCGTACTTCGACAGAAGCTCGCGAACCTCAAGTTCGACCAGTTCCAGCAATTCCGCATCGTCGACCAGGTCGACCTTGTTCAAGAACACCACCAGCGCCGGAACGCCAACCTGGCGGGCAAGCAGGATGTGCTCGCGCGTCTGCGGCATCGGGCCGTCGGCGGCCGAAACGACCAGGATCGCGCCGTCCATCTGCGCCGCACCCGTGATCATGTTCTTCACATAGTCGGCGTGGCCGGGGCAATCGACGTGGGCATAGTGACGGTTAGGCGTCTCGTACTCGACGTGCGACGTCGAGATCGTGATGCCACGGGCCTTCTCTTCCGGCGCGTTGTCGATCTGGTCGTACGCCTTGAAGTCGCCAAAATACTTCGTGATCGCTGCCGTCAGCGACGTCTTGCCGTGGTCAACGTGACCAATCGTGCCAATGTTCACATGTGGCTTGTTACGCTCGAATTTGCTCTTGGCCATTTCTCATTCCTTGGACGAAGAAAGCAGGATGCGGTTTTGATCGGGGGCGATTAGCGATAAAGGCCAAAAAACACAAGCCCTTTTGGCCGGATGCTGCGTCATCCGGCTCTTCACCGATCCGGTTTTAGGGTGTGGCGCTTATATAGGGTGCTGAAACCAAAATAAAAGCAGGGGCCAACCCGGCTGACAAGGGGCTATCTTACCTGAAGGTCGGTGTCCTTTTCCGTTGGCGCCAACTGCCCGACCTCGCCGATACGGACATAAAGTTCAAGCAAGGGCGCCACCATCTGCTGGGTCGCCTTCATCACTTGCTCGTTATAGGCCTTGGTCTCTTCCTCGGTGGTGAGGTCCTTGCCCGCATTGGCGAAGATATCACGCCAAGCATGCCATTCATCGCCCCGTTCAATTCGGCAGAGGCTTTGGGACCGTTCGCAACCGTAAACATGGGCAACAGCGACAGGTTCTGGGCGCTGACCCGCGCTACGATCTCCTGAAGCTTGAACACGTCTTGCTGGACCTCCATCCCCGCCGCCTGCTTTTGCACGACAACGGTATAGAGGCCCTGAAAATCCTCCATCTTCGTACGCAGGTCGTTGTAGTTGCGAATGACGAAATCCGTCTTGATCTTCTGCGCCTCGAACTGGGCATTCACTTGCGGCGCAATGAAATAGGTGCCCGCCGCACCCGCCATCAGCGCCGCCACGGTAAACCACATCGGCGTTCGATCGCCCGCCAGGAACGATTTAACAGCCCGGCTTCGGCCGGCTTTCACATTTTCAGGGTTGAGTGAAGTGTCCGCCAAGAGAATGCTCGCCGCCACGTTGAACCCGAGCTTTTACCGGCAGGACGCGGCTGCGGCAACTGTACGTCCCTATCAATCGGGCAAGCCGAGGTACCTGTCAGCAAGAGATTGGAGCGGGTAGCGGGAATCGAACCCGCATATTCAGCTTGGAAGGCTGCTGCTCTACCACTGAGCTATACCCGCGATCCGTCCCGGTCGGCGCATGGCCCAATACCGAAAAGCGTTTCCGCCTTTCGGGCCATGCGCAGGCCCTGGTGCGACAGTGGTGGAGGAGGTTGGATTCGAACCAACGTAAGCTGAGCTAACGGATTTACAGTCCGTCCCCTTTAACCACTCGGGCACTCCTCCGTACTGTCTACCGGAGCCTTGCTGCGAGGCGTCAGCGCAACGCGACTGCAGGCAGCCGTTCCGCGCAGCGCCTTATGGCGGGACGCACCAAGACTGTCAACCGCCACAACCGGGCAACGCAGGCGATTTTCTTGGATGAGCCTGACCCGATGGCCGTATCCATCCGGCGCGGACGCCGCTATAGAAACGAACATGAGCAACGATGATCGATCCAGCACCCCCAAGGACACCCATTACGCCAAGCTGCGCCGCGCCTATCGCGACGAAAAGGCTGGCGGCACGCCTGCCTTCCGGCAGCGCCAGCCGGTGCCGCCGGGCGAAATCGCACCCGATGGGCTGGTCCGGCTCTACGGCCTGCATACGGTGCGCGCGGCCCTCGACAACCCGCGCCGTCGCATAAGGCGGATGCTGGTGACACGCAACGCGCAGGAGCGGCTGGAAATCGCCGACCTCGCCGCCCTGCCCTTCAAGACGGAACTGGTCGAGCCGCGTGATATCGACAGGCTGACCGGTTCGGACGCCGTCCATCAGGGCGTGCTGATCGAGGCCCAACCGCTGAAGCCCAAGCGTCTCGACGCGCTTGGCGAGACAAGGCTGGTGCTGGTGCTCGACCAGGTGACCGATCCGCATAATGTCGGCGCGATCCTGCGCTCCGCTGTCGCCTTTGGCGCCGGTGCGCTGATTACCACCGCGCGCCACAGCCCCCACGAATCCGGCGTCTTGGCAAAGTCGGCATCCGGCGCGCTCGAGCATATCGACCAGATCGAGGTGAAGAACCTGGCCGAAGCGCTCGACCAGCTGCACGAGGCCGGCTTCCGCACCGTCGGCCTCGATTCGGAAGGGCCGGCGGAACTGGAAACCAGCCTGTCGGGCGACAAGATCGCGCTCGTTCTGGGCGCGGAAGGCAAGGGCCTGCGCCAGAAGACGCGCGAGACGGTGACGACGCTTGCCCGGCTCGACATGCCCGGCCCGATTCGTTCGCTGAACGTCTCGAACGCCGCCGCCGTCAGCCTTTATGCGGCAAATGCGTTCCTGAACCGCAAGACGGACTGAGCGGGCATCGGCAAGAACCGATTCTGAAACAGGCCCTTAGGCAGGCTGGTTGATTCTATCCGGCCCAGCTGATTCTATCTGGCAATGCGGGCCTGTGAGCGCGGCGAAGGCTTTACCCGCCGCGCACCATCCACACGACCCCTACACCGATCGCGATCGCCGCAAGGCCGGCCACCCGGAGCACATTTTCCTGCATGGAAAGCACTTCGCCGGCAAGCCTCTTGGCCAGGCCGGGAAAGCCGCCATAGATCAGGCCCTCGACGACGAGAACCAGACCGATGGCGGCCAAGAAATCCTGCACCGCGCCTTACTGGCCGGTGCTGGACGGTGCTGCCGGCGGCGCCGCCGGAGCAGCCTGCGGTGCAGCTGCGCCCAACGCACCCGCCTTGCCGCCCGGATCGCGGAAATAGCGGAAGAACTCGGAATTGGGCGACAGCACCATCGAGGTGCCGGTACCGTCAAGCGCCTCCTTGTAGGCGTTCATCGAGCGATAGAAGTTGAAGAACTCCGGATCGCGCAGATAGGCCGACGCGAACGTCGCGCTTCGCTGCGCATCGCCTTCACCACGAAGGATTTCCGATTCCTTCTGGGCTTCGGCGACAATCTCCACTACCTCGCGGTCCGTGCGAGCGCGGATGCGCTGCGCCGCTTCGTTACCGCGCGCGCGCAGCCGTTCGGCCTCGGCCAGACGTTCCGCCTTCATGCGGTCGTAGGTCTGCTGCGAAACCTCCTGCGTCAGATCGGTACGGCGGATTCGCACGTCCACGATCTCGAGGCCAAGCGAAGCGGCATCCGGTCGCAATTGGTCTTCCACTTCGCGCATCATGATGGCGCGCTCTTCCGAAAGCGCCGCCTCGAAGTCGCGCAAACCGTAGACGCGGCGCAGGGCCGCATCGAGGCGCGTGCGCAGCCGCTGTTCGGCCAGTTCGACGCTACCCGAAACGGCGGAGCGGAAAATGCGAGGGTCCGAAATCCGGTAGGCGATGAACGCATCGACCTCATAGAACTTGCCGCCTGAAACCTGAACGCGGATGTTGTCCAGATCGAAGCGCAGCACGCGGTTCTCGATCAGTTGCACATTGTCGGCGTCAAAGAAGGGGAACGGCGCCTTGAAATAGATGCCGGGCTTCGATTCCACCTGGACGATCTCGCCGAAGCGCATGACGATGGCCTGCTGGCGCTGATTGACCACGAAGATCGACGAATAGAGCAGGAACAGAATGACCGCGCCGATAACGGCGATGATGGGAAGACGATTGGCCATTACTGGGCTCCTTCCGTGACGGCAGGCGCCGGCGTTTTGCCAGGTTGAAGCGCGGGTAACGGCAGATAGGGAACGACCCCCTGCCCGCCGCTCTGCTCCAGAAGCACCTTGCTGGAATCCTTCAGCACCTTCTCCATGGTCTCATAGTAAAGACGCTGGCGGGTGACTTCGGGGGCCTTGGCATATTCGTCATAGACGGAAATGAAGCGCTGGGCCTCGCCGTCGGCTTCCTGCATGACACGGTTCTTGTAGGCGGCGGCTTCTTCGCGCACTTGCGCTGCCTGGCCGCGCGCGGCACCCAGCTGCTTGTTGGAGTACTGGTTGGCCTGCTCGACGAACTTGTCCTCGTCCTGCTCGGCGCGCTGAACCTCGTCGAAAGCATCCGCCACTTCGCGCGGCGGCGCTGCGTCCTCGATGGACACGGCATTGATGTCCAGGCCGGCCTTGTAGCCGTCCAGCGTCCTCTGGATGATCTCGCGCACGCCGGTCGCGATCCCTTCGCGGTCGTCGCGGAAAATATCCTGTGCCGGACGCCTGCCGACCACTTCGCGCATCGCGCTCTCGGCTACCTGACGCAGCATGCCGTCAGGATCGGAAACGTCGAACAGATACTGCTTCGGATCGGAAACCTGATAGGCCACCGAGAACTGCACGTTGACGATATTCTGGTCGCCGGAAAGCATCAGGCCGGAATTGCCGGCGCTGCTGCCGGTGCCGGTGCCGCCGCCGATATTGACCAATTGCTCGGAAATCTTGGCGGTCTCGACCCTGTCCATCGGCCACCAATGGAAGTGCAGGCCGGGCTGGGAGAGTTCGGCCTTCGGCACGCCAAAGCGCAATTCAACGGCAACTTCGTCCGGTTGCACGGTATAGATCGCCTTGAAACCCCACAGTGCCACCAGGATGAGGGCGACCAGCCCGAACATCGCGGGGCTGAAGCCGCCGCCGCCGCCGGGTATCATGCCCTTGAGCCGATCCTGCCCGCGCCGGATGATATCTTCCAGGTCAGGAGGCGACCCTTGCGGACCAGTCGGTCCCTTTGGTCCCTGCCCCCATGGCCCGCCATTATTGCCGCTGCCCCATGGGCCGCCGCCACCGCTCTTGTCGTTCCAGGGCATGAATGTCCTCTCGTTGGGATTCCCTCATGCGCCGGGGCCGGCGCAAATCCTTATCATCCCTCTATAGGCACGCCATTGCGTGCTTTCAACGCATTGCCTGCCCGCATTCGGCTTTTGATGCAAGATAACCCTCGGGACAGGCCGCGACCCTTTGTCTTTGCGTCAGTTTCCCGCTTGCCGGCGCTCGTAAACGGCATAGCGCGTGGCAAAGCTGTCTTTTTCGCCGGCCGGAATCTCCCGCTCGCTCACCAATCGCCAATTGACCGGGTCGATGGGCGGAAAATACACATCACCATCGATCGAAGCCAGAACATGGGTGACGTGCAGCCGATCCGCCAAAGGCAGCGTCAGCGCAAAAATTTCGCTGCCGCCGATAACGCAGATTTCTTCCGCACCGGCCATTTCGCCCTCACGGCGTTTGGCCAGCGTCAACGCCTCCGCCAGCGAATGCACGATAGCGGCACCTTCGGCTGAATAGGAACTGTCGCGCGTGATGACGATGTTCTGCCGCCCCGGCAGCGGCTTTTTGGGAAAGCTCTCCCACGTCTTGCGACCCATGACGATGGGTTTGCCCATCGTATCGGCCTTGAAGCGCTTCAGGTCGCTGGAAAGCCGCCAAGGCAGCCCGCCGTCACGCCCGATCACGCCGTTTTCGGCGATGGCGACATAGATCGCGATATCCATCTCTTGCCGCCTCTTTTTTCGCACGCTGATCATCCTGGGCACATGCCCGGCGCGACCGTACTGGTTTCAAGGCGGCGTTCAAGGCTCTTGGCCCTGCCGGCGCTTGTGTTCAACAGCGCTCTGGACACCGCCTGTCGGGTCAGGCAGGAAACCGGCCATGCGCACGCTTCTCGTCATCGGCATCGGGGCCGGCAATCCCGAACACATGACGATCCAGGCAATCAACGGCCTGAACCGCGCCGATGTGCTGTTCATTCCCGACAAGGGCGCGAAGAAGAACGACCTTGCCGGCCTGCGCCGCGATATCTGCGACCGCTTCGTCACCAATCCGAATTCGCGCCGCGTCGAGTTCGACGTTCCGGTGCGCGACGAGCCATCGACGTCCTACCGGGCGACGGTCGACGACTGGCACGATGCCATCGCCGGCATCTATGAAAACCTGATCCGCGACGAACTTCCAGAAAACGGCTGCGGCGCTTTCCTGATATGGGGCGATCCCTCGCTCTACGACAGCGCGCTGCGCATTCTGGAGCGTGTCCGCCTGCGCGGCAATGTCGCCTTCGAATTGGAAGTAGTGCCCGGCATCACCGCCATCCAGTCGCTCGCCGCCAGCCACAAAATAGCGCTGAACCGCATCGGCGATCCGATCCTCGTCACCACCGGCCGCCGCTTGACCGAGGAAGGCATGCCGCAAAATGCCGGCAGCGTCGTCGTCATGCTCGACGGCAAATGCGCGTTCCAGACGCTGACCGACAAGGATCTTTTTATCTACTGGGGCGCCTATCTCGGCACGCCGGACGAGATTTTGGTGCATGGCCACGTTGGCGATGTCGGCGAGGAAATCGTGAAAACCCGCGAAGCCGCCCGCCGGAAAAAGGGCTGGATCATGGATACGTATCTGCTGCGAAAGGCCGGCGAGCCGGAGGAGTAGCGGCTGCCTTGCTCCGGACCGCCCGGCTTTCGTCACCCTCGCGGTTTCGTCACCCTCGAGCCATGGATTCCCGACACTCTCCGCTCGTTCCTCGCTCACGAGGTCGGGAATGACGGATTTCTCTTGGCTTCAGCGCAAAATCACCAGCGTCGAAGATTTGGCGCCCCTCCACCCATCCGTCATTCCCGGCCTCGTGAAGGAGCGAAGCGACTGGAGAGTGTCGGGAATCCATGGCTCGGACTAAAAACAGCAAATCCGTTGGAAATTTGCCGCGCGACGTGGATACATCTTTTGCGGAAGGCGGAACTGTGCGTCCTTCGAGGCTCGCTACGCTCGCACCTCAGGATGAGGGATGTCGGCGCTCAACGTTCCCATTGTTAGAAAGGAATGCGAAAGCAAAGCAAAGACGGGCGGGTTGAAATCGCCCCATACGGACACCTCGCACCCCCATAAGTCTCACACGCCCACCGCAATCCCATAACAAGGAACGTAACGGCAGCCCCGACCGTCCTCATCCTGAGGTGCGAGCGCAGCGAGCCTCGAAGGACGCACTCCCTCACCCCGCGTCGATCTCCGCTTGCAGCGCGTCCATATGCGCCGCTGCCGCCGCAGTTGCCGCGCGTTCGATAGCACGGAAGCGGCTGACTACGGCGAGGCCGACCGCCGTCAATTGCGCGCCGCCGCCCTTGCGGCCGCCGGTCTGCGCCGCCACCAGCGGCTTGCCGAACACGCGGTTCATGTCCTCGACCAGATCCCAGGCGTGCTTGTAGGACATTTCCATGCCGCGCGCGGCAGCCGAGATCGAGCCGAAGGCCGCGATCTGCTCCAGCAGTTCGATCTTGCCCGGTCCGATGCGGCCGTCCGGGTCGAGATTTATCCGCAAGCTCAGCGACGGCATCTTTTTTCCACTTTCCGCAATCACGGCCAGCAACACATAGCAGCGCTATTCCAAAACGACATAGCGCCAAATGACGACCCTGTCAGCCGTCCACCTCGACACGTGGGCCGATGGCGGTGTTTGCCGTGTCGAAACTCACCGTCTTGACCACCGCGAAAACGACGCGGCCGACCTCCAGTTCCAGCGCCTGCCGCGACTGCCGCGTGATGCGCGCCATCACGACGACGCCGTTGCAATCGATCCGCACCTCGACCGCAGCCCCCTCGCCCGCTTCGATCGCCGCGATCTTGCCCGCCAGCACGTTGAGCGCGCTCAACCCCTTCGGCTCCACGGTCGCGATCATCACATCGCGGGCGCGGATGCGCAGCCGCACCGCTGCACCGACCGGAAGTTCGAGATGCGACACGCGAATCTCGCCGGCCCTGGAGGCCAGCACCGTCATGCCGAAAACTTCGTCGTGGCGCAGCACCGTCGTTTCGAGCACCGCGCCGCCTTCGCCGCGCTCTTCCGCCGGCAGCAGGTCCAGCCGCTGCATGATTTCGCCGGTCGGGCCGGAGGCAACAACCTTGCCGTTTGCCAGCACCACCACATCGCTGGCCAACCGCGCCACCTCGGCAACCGAATGGCTGACATAGACGATGGGGATTTTGGTCTCGTCGCGCAGCCGCTCGATATAGGGCAGGATTTCGGCCTTGCGCGCATCGTCCAGCGAGGCCAGCGGCTCGTCCATCAACAGCAGTTTCGGGCTGGCCAGCAGCGCCCGACCGATCGCCACGCGCTGCTTTTCGCCGCCGGACAATTTTCCGGGCCGTCGTTCCAGCAAGGTGTCTATGCCAAGCAGGTTCACCACCGAATCGAAGTCGGCGTAGCGTTCCGCCGGCGGTGTGAACCAGCGCCCGAAACGCAGATTATGCGCCACACTCATATGCGGAAACAAAAGCGCTTCCTGGAAAACCATGCCGATGCGCCGCTTGTGCTTTGGCACGAAGATGCCGGCCTGCGTGTCCACCAGGACGCGGCCTTCGATCTCGACGCGGCCCTTGCGTGGCCGCGTCAGCCCGGCGATCACGCTGATCAGCGACGATTTTCCCGACCCCGATGGCCCGAACAGCGCCGTCAGCCGTCCGGAACTGGCGAAGCGCGCGTCGAGACCGAATTCGCCCAGCCGATGCGCGATGTCGACCAGAACCGTCATTCTATGTCCATCCGCCGCCCGACGCGCCGCGCCAGCGCCTCCGACACGACCAGCGCGCCCATGGAAATGACGATGCTGATGATCGTCAGCCGTAGCGCGCCCTCGTCGCCGCCCGGCATCTGCGTAAAGGTGTAGATGGCCGAGGGCAGCGTCTGCGTCTCGCCCGGAATGTTCGAAACGAAGGTGATCGTCGCCCCGAACTCGCCCATCGCCTTGGCGAAGGACAGGATCGCGCCTGCGATCATGCCGGGCAGGATCAGCGGCAGGGTGATCGTGGTGAACACCCATAGCGGATGCGCGCCGAGCGTGCCGGCGGCAGCCTCAAGCTTGCCGTCGACCGCCTCGATGGACAGGCGGATCGCCCGCACCATCAGCGGAAAGCCCATCACCCCGCAGGCAAGTGCGGCCCCCGTCCAGCGAAACGAAAAGACAATGCCGAAATGCTCGGCCAGAAACGCGCCGGCCGGCCCACGCCGGCCGAACGCCAGCAGCAGCAGATAACCCGTTACCACCGGCGGCAGGATCAGCGGCAGATGCACCAGCCCGTTAACCAGCGTCTTGCCCCAAAACTTCTTGCGGGCAAGCACGAAGGCGATGGCGATGCCCGGTGGCAGGCTGAAGACCATCGCCACCACCGACACCTTGATCGACAGCCGGACCGCGTTCCATTCGTCGGGCGTAAGGTCCGTGAGCCAGTTCATGCGTCGCGCGGTCGCCCGATCAGTTGGTCGGCGTCAGAACCGTAAAGCCCTGCGCCTTGAAGAGTTCGCCAGCCTTAGCAGACTGCAGGCACTTCAGGAACGCCGGCGCATCCTTGTCCGTGGAGTCCACCGTCTGCGCGATCGGATAGACGATCGGCGGATGCGAATCCTCCGGGAAGGTGCCGACGATCTTCACGTCCGGCTCCACCGCCGCATCGGTCTGGTAGACGATGCCCAGCGGCGCTTCGCCGGTCGCGACGAGTTTTAGCGCCGCGCGCACGTTCTCGGCCTGCGCCACGCTGCCCTCGACCGACCCCCATATGCCCAGCTTTTCGAGTGCTGCCTTGCCGTATTTGCCGACCGGCACCGCCTTGACGTCGCCCATGGCAAGCTTGCCGCCAGCAAGCAGGCCGGCCAGATCAAAACCCGTGCCGATCTTGGCTTCGGCCGTGGAGTCCTTCGGCGCGACCAGCACGATCTCGTTGCCGAGCAGCTTCACCTCGGTGTCCGCCTTGGTCAGCTTCTTGTCGGAAAGGTATTTCATCCAGTCGAGATCGGCCGAAATGAACAAATCGGCAGGCGCGCCGCTTTCGATCTGCTTGGCCAGCGCCGAACTTGCCGCGTAGGAGATCGTCGCCGCCTCGCCGACATCGGCGGCGCAAGCCTCGTTCACCTTGTCCAGCGCGCCCTTCATGCTGGAGGCCGCGAATACCACCAGCTTGTCGTCGGCCTGCGCGGCAGGTGTTGTCATCAACATGACCGTGGCCAGCCCGCCTACAGCTGCCAAAACCTTCAACCCGAAATTCTTGCTCGCCGGCATCGAATTCTCTCCCTGCATTCTCGATTGTCGATCCCGAATTCACCAATCGATATATCCAGATGAATATAACAAGGAAAGGCCTTTTCGTACGAAAGCGTTGTCTATGGACATAAAGGCGTCATACGATGAACCCCTCTGAACATAGCGAAGCGGAATCCATCCAGGGAGACACAGCATGAAGATCAGCGCGCGCAACACGCTCAAGGGAAAGATCATCGAGATCATCAAGGGCGCGACCACCTCGCATGTCCGGATCGACATTGGTGGTGGCGCTGTCGTCACCGCCTCGATTACCAACGAGGCTGTGGCCGAACTCAAGCTTGAAACCGGCAAGCAAGCTTACGCGGTCATCAAGGCGTCGGACGTGATGGTGAGGATCGACTAAGGCAAACACGCATTTTAGAGCCCATTCCGATGCAATCGGAATGGGTAGACCCTAAACCGCGATGGGCGCTTTGATGCTGGCGTCGGCGACGTAATTTTCCAGCCGGAAATCCTCGAAGCGGAAGGCGAAAAGATCCTTCACTTCCGGGTTCATCCACAGCGTCGGCAACGGCTTGGGCGTGCGGGAAAGCTGCTCGCGCGCCTGCTCGAAATGATTGGCGTAGAGATGCGCGTCGCCCAGCGTATGGATGAAATCGCCAGGCTCGTAGCCCGTCACCTGCGCCACCATCATCGTCAACAGCGCATAGGACGCGATGTTGAATGGCACGCCGAGGAAAATATCCGCCGAGCGCTGGTAGAGCTGGCACGACAGCCGCCCCTGCGAGGCATAGAACTGGAACAGGCAATGGCATGGCGGCAGCGCCATCGCCTCGACTTCGGCCGGATTCCAGGCGGAAACGATCAGCCGGCGCGAATTAGGATTCTTTCCTATCTCGTTCAGAAGATTCGCGATCTGATCGATGGTGCCACCACGCCCATCAGGCCCAATGGCCGGCCAGGAGCGCCATTGCTTGCCATAGACCGGGCCGAGATCGCCATTCTCGTCGGCCCATTCGTCCCAGATGCTGACGCCGTGATCGTTGAGATATTTGATGTTGGTGTCGCCGGCCAGAAACCACAGCAATTCGTGGATGATCGACTTCAGATGCAGTTTCTTGGTCGTGGTGACGGGAAAGCCCTGACGCAGGTCGAATCGCATCTGGTAGCCGAACACCGAGCGCGTGCCTGTGCCGGTACGGTCGCCACGATCAGTGCCGTTGTCGAGCACGTGCTGCAAGAGGTCGAGATATTGGCGCATCGGCTTTTCTTCGATTCGGAAAGTTCAGCCATTCATATAGGACAAGCCGCACCCGAACCACGCCGGCGCCAGCGAACGCCACCTAAAATTGTGGGCGATGCACACTTTCGCGCCCAAAGGCTTTTTGAAAACCGTCAGGCCGAGGCGAAAACAGCGCTCGGCGAGCACCGGAGCGGAGCGTAGCGTACATAAAGTACGTGAGCACCGGAGCGCAGCCGATCGCCGGTTTGCAGCCCGGCCTCACGGTTTTCCCACCGCTCAGAGCGAGCCGAGCTTGCCCAGTTCCTTGGCGACCAGATAGTAGAAGGTCACGCGGCCTTTCGAATTGTCGCCGGCCATCGCCTTGGCTGCCTTGGCGATTGCGGCTTCGGCTGCGGAAGCTTCGACGCCGAGCTTCTTGATGCCCCAGCTGTCGCGCACGCGGTCGAGTTCCTTCTGGTCGCTGGCGGCGACCATCGAGGAATCGCGGTTGCGAAGCGCGATGCCCAGATGCTTCACGATCTTGTCGACCACGGCGGCATCGGCGCCCGCGTCGTATTTCTTCACGTCTGCAAGATAGTCGGCCATAAAAGTTTCCCTCGTCGGCGCCATGGCACAAACGATGAGGCCTGCGGCGCGCCATCGCAACCCGTGCGCTGAAAGATTCGCCTCACCATTGCAAAGCTTGATTTGACGCAATCTCCGAGTCAAGCCTCAACGCCATTTTGCGCTTCGGATTAAGCCTGCGGGCGGCCTTTCATTTTCCACGATTGCCCCCTATATTCGTCCTGTCGGCTTGACCGACTATGGTGATAAATGGGCGATGTAATAAGCCGTTCGGACCCGGGGGCGGTACCCGGCGCCTCCACCAAAAGCCGTTCGCTCTCTTGGAGCGGTTTTTGCTGGGGGCGAAATAGGATCGACGAAGGTGTAAAGATCGTACTTTTGCCCGGCATGGTACCACCGTTATCGGGCTAAACCTGTAGTTGCAAATGACAACTATGCGGAAGCACGTCTCGCAGCGTAAGCTGTGCGATAGCTTCAAATTAAGCCCTAGCGGTTCGCACTTCTAGGCGGGGTTCGGAGGTACCTGGCAACAGAAACCTCCACTTTTTTCTCCCCTGCTTTTCCTACCAGAATGCGACGCTTGCGCCGCAGCGGACACGCTTCGCTTGTCTGCGCCGCGCGCGCCTTCCGTTCGGGCAAATCCAGGAATTTTCAGCAATGCCAACCGATCCCGACCGCTTCTTCGTCCTCACCGGCGGCCCCGGCTCCGGCAAGACGACACTGATCGAAGCTTTGCGCGCCAAAGGTTTCGCCACGACGCAAGAGGCCGGGCGCGGCGTCATTTGCGAGGAAACGCAAGGCGACGGGCGGGCCTTGCCATGGCTCGACCCGGAACGGTTCGCCGAACGCATGTTCGGGTGGGAACTCGGTTCCTATCGTCAAGCGGAGAGGGAAACAGGCACTGTGTTTTTCGATCGCGGGCTGCCGGACACGATCGGCTATCTACATCTCGAAGGGCTGGACGTCCCGTCGTGGATGGAAGAGCAGGTATGGCGGCTGCGCTACAACAAACGTGTTTTCATCGCGCCACCCTGGAAGGAGATATTCGGCCCCGACGAAGAGCGACGACAAAGCTGGCTAATTGCCGTGCGGACATACGAAATTATGGCCCGCACCTATACGGCGCTCGGCTACACGCTCATCGAATTGCCCCGCGTCTCGATCCCGGAACGGGTCCGATTCCTACTCGAAACGCTCGGGCTTGCCCGTTGAACAGTCCGAGGCCGCGGTACCCCACAGCCTCGACCCCACCTCCGCTTATTCGGCCGGCACTTCCGCCGCATCGCGCACGCGCCCCAGCGTAGCCTGCGCCAGCCCGAACGAAATGACCGCGCACAGCGCGATGCCGGCAACCATTGGCACCGGCGTCCCGTCGAAGAACAGGCCGCTGACCGCCATGGCGACCGCGCCGATGGCAAATTGCAGCGTGCCCATCAGCGCCGAGGCTGTGCCGGCGATCTCGCCGTGATCGTCCATCGCCAGCACCGAGGTAGTCGGGATGACGAGGCCGACAAAGCCGTAGCCGACGAACAGCAGCGCCGCCAGCACCGCCAGGCTGTCCACTCCGGAAGCCATGACCGCAAACAGCACCACCATGGTCGTGGCGAAGCCGGTAACGGCGACGCGCACGACACGGCGCAGGCCGAACCGCTCCGACAGCATTCCCGTCAGTTGCGACATGGCGAAGAACGACACCGCGTTGATCGAGAAGAACACGCTATAGATTTGCGGCGTCAGGCCGTAGTGATCGATCAGGATGAACGACGAACTTGCTAGATAGACGAAGAAGCTGGAGATGGCGAAGCCGCCGATGGCGGTCAGGCCGAGGAAATTACGGTCGCCAAGCAGGAAGCGATAGGCCGACAGCGCAGTCCTGAACGAACTGCCGACACGGGCCTCTGCCGGACGCGTCTCCGCCAGCGACGTCGCCAGCAGCACGGTCGCGATAATTGCCGCGATCGTCACTGCCCAGAATACGCCCCGCCAGCCGAAGGCTTCGATAATGAAGCTGCCGGTAAGCGGCGCCAAGATCGGCGAAATGGAAAACACCAGCATCAAGAGCGACATCAGCTTTGCGGCTTCGGGGCCGGTGTGCAGGTCGCGCACCACGGCGCGCGGAACGGCCATGCCGGCGCATGCACCCAGACCCTGCACAAAGCGAAAGGCGACCAGCCATCCGATCGAGGGCGCGAGCGCGGCGCCGATGCTGCCCGCAATGAACAGCACCAGGCCGGCATAAAGCGGTGTCTTGCGCCCGACCATGTCCGAGATCGGCCCGACCACGATCTGGCCGAGGCCCATGGACAGGAAGAAGATCAGCAGGCTCATCTGCACGGCAGCGCTGCTGGCCTGCAGATCGGCACCGATGGAAGGCAGCGCCGGCAGATACATGTCGATGGCAAACGGGCCAATAGCCGACAAAAGGCCGAGCACGACCGCGATGCGGAGGAATTTCGGTGTCATGACGATGGTTCTTTCAGATCTGGTTTCCGCAGCCATGCCACGGTCAACCCAAGGACGTTTCGATCCTCGCCGTCTCGACAGCGCGAGGGACTCGAAATTCCATTTTTTCTATCCAAAAAACTAGACATACTTGTCCAAATTGTCAATCGGGCGTATATAGTTTTCCATGAGACCGCAAAACGCTGCTGACATGCTCCCGCCACGCGGCCACGAGGCCAAGCGCATCTCGATCATCGAGGCCGCCGGCAACGTGTTCTGCCGCGAGGGCTATGCCGGGGCCAATATCGACCTGATCGCGACCGAAGCCGGCGTATCGCGGCAGACCGTCTATAACCATCACCGCGACAAGGAAAAGCTGTTCGTCGCCGTGGTTCGCGATCTGACCGAACGCTCCAATGCCGGTGTGTTCGCCACGCTTTCGACCTTCCCCGACCAGCCCGACGATATCGAGGCAGAACTGATTGCCTTTGCCACGCGGCTCAACCGCAACTGCATCTGCAACCGCGAGGGAAAATTCCTGCGCAAGCTGATCCAGGCGGAAAGCGACCGCTACCCCGAGCTTTTCGCCCCATGGCGCGAGGAAGGGCCGGGCAAGACCGCGTCGGCGCTTGCGGCCCGCTTTGCCCGCCTTGCGCATGCGGGACACCTCGACATCGACGACCCCGACGTCGCCGCACGCCAGTTTCTTGCCCTCATCAATGCCGACCTGCATATGAGCATGATGCTCGGTCTCACGCCGACCGACAGCCAGGTGCTCATTGCGGCCACCAACGCGGTGCGCACTTTTCTGCGCGCCTTCGGCAAAACACATCGCGTAGCCGGCCAACCGGCCCTGGCAGACGCCTGATCGAACAATAAATCGTTCCAAGCCCCTCCCCGAGACGGCAGGGCGAGCTATATCCGGTTTACGTCGCCCGCAAGCTTGATTACAGCTAGCAAGACGATTCAAGGGACCGCACCGCCACATGGCCGACGACCACATCCGCTACGACATACTGGCCCAGGAGGCATTGCGCGGTGTCATGCGCAAGGTTCTGGCCGAAGTCGCACGCACCGGCCTTCCCGGCAACCACCACTTTTTCATCACCTTCCTGACCGGCGCGCCCGGCGTGCGCGTTTCCAGCCGCCTGCGCGAACGCTATCCCGAGCAGATGACCATTGTCGTCCAGTTCCAGTATTGGGATCTGAAAGTGTCGGACACCGGTTTTGAAATCGGCCTCTCCTTCTCGGACGTGCCGGAGAAGCTGGAAATCCCCTTCTCGGCCGTTCGCGGTTTTTACGATCCGTCGGTCAATTTCGAGCTTGAGTTCGACGTAAAGACCGACGAGCAGCCCGCAGCGGAAGAACTCGACGCCGGCGCGCCAGCCATCGCCATCGTCTCGGAAAAGAAGGCCGAGGCCAAGGAAGCGAAGAAGAAGACCGACAAGAAAGCCGAAAAGGACGCGCCCCCGGCCAAGGGCGCCGATGTGGTTTCGCTCGACGCTTTCCGCAAGAAGTAAGCAGGCTGCCGCGCCGATGACTGAGATCGTCAATCTCCGCATGGCGCGCAAGCACAAGGTGCGCACGGACAAGGAGCGCCAGGCCGAACAGAACCGCGCCCTGCATGGCCGCTCCAGGGCTCAGCGCGATAGCGACCGCAAGGCCGCCGAACAGGCCGAAAAATTCATCGACGGCCACCGCCTCTCGCGCGATACGGACGAACAATGAGCCTCGTTCTGAAGCGGTCGGTGACCATTCGCGGCCACCGCACCAGCTATTCGCTCGAAAAACCGTTCTATGACGATCTCGTCGCGATTGCCGCTTTCCGGAGCATGACATTGGCCGCGCTTGTGGCCGCCATCGACGAAACACGCCCGGACGGGGCCAACCTTTCGTCAGCGCTCCGGCTTTATGTACTGGCCTGGGCCAAGCAGGCAGCTTCGGTCAATCAGGTCCATAGGCCTTAGAACCGGACCGGAAGGCGGCATCGGCTCTCGGGCTATTCTGAAGCTTTATCAAAATGTTAGAGCGCCATTTTGATTCACTTTTCGAAGCACAAAATCAACCGCCGCTCAGCGATTTCAGCAGGTTTTCGATGGAAAACGGCTCCGGCTTGGCTTTCGGCGCAGGCTGATCGGCTGACCAATTGTCGTTGGCCGGCGGAAGTGGCGCGCGCTCGATCTGGGCTTCCGCTTCTGCGGCCTTGCGGGCCGCCAGTGCCTGCGCGGCGGCTTTCGCGGCCTGATCCTGTGCCGCAGCTTTCGCGGCCTGATCCGCCTTGCGCCGCTCTTCGTCAGCCTTGGCCTTTGCCTCAACGGCAAGGCGCGCTTCCTCGTCGGCCTTCGCCTTGGCTTCAGCCGCCAGTTTCGCCTTGGCTTCAGCCGCCAGTTTCGCCTTGGCTTCAGCCTCGATCTTCGCTTGATAGTCGGCGGCGGCCTTGGCGCGCGCCTCGGTTTCGGCCTTCACCCGCAGTTCCTCCAGCAACCTGCGCTCCTCGGCCGCCTTGTCGCGCGCCACCTGTAGCGAGGCATAGTAGCGAACCTCCCGCCGCAGCCGCTGCTTTTCCAGAAGCTCCGCCTGCATCGCCTCGACCCGCCGCTGTTCCTTTTCCAGCGCACGCTGGGTCAGGAACTGCCCAAGCGGCTCGCTGTCGAACACGCGCTGCGCCGCGCCGAGCGGGCCTTCGAGCGTGAAATTCATCGCCGGCTCCGAACCCACCAGCGCCTCGTCGCCGGGCTTGTAGGTCACGCTTCCCCTGCCCGAAATCGTCGCAGCGCCAAGGTCTGCGGAAAGATCGACCGAAAGCGTCGCAGCCGGGTTTTCGAGATTGACGGGGGGAGCGCGAAGCACGCCGTTGGCGATGGTGAAGGCGGCCTGCGTATCCTGCGCCGCGAATACTCCGTCGGCTGCGATCTGCGGTGCGAACTGCGCCGTCTTGGCCGCATCGATGTCGCGGCCAACCGCATCCGCCCTGGCGATCAGCGGCGCAAACGCGTCCGGATTGACGCCCGCAACCGTCAATCCTTTCAGCGAGGCCGAGCCGGAACCGGACAGCGCCGCAATCATCCCGTCGACCGATTTGCCCCCGGCCGAAAACTCCGTCGAAAAGTCGGCCCGGCCGCTCAAGGCGTTGCCTGCCAACGCTAACGCAAGATCCGCATCGGCAAGTTTCAACTGGCCCGAAAGCAGTCCGGTCCCGTCATTATTCTTGAGGTCGAATGCGCCCGACAGCGCCCCGCCATACAGCTTGGCGTTCAGGCCCGAGACGCGAATTCCGCCCCGGTCCACCTTCAGCGCCAGCGACGCGTCATAGGCGGTGGCAAAAGGCCCGACTGATAGCGTGGCGGTCGTGAGATCGAGATCGGCGCTGAAAGGGGTCACCGACTTCTCGCTGAAGGGGGCCGACGGCCAGTTTCCGTCCGCACCGACGAATGCCTCATCGCCGAACAGCGTCGCGGCCATCGGGTCGAGATCGAGTTCGTCGAGCGCCAGGGAGCCGGCAAGATGCGGCAGCCCGTCCTTCACGTCCACATTGACGTCGCCGGAAACCGCGGCCTCGTTGACCGCGCCGGAAAGCCCGCTCAACACCAGCAGCCCGCTGGCATAATCCGCATCTGCGGTGAAATTCGCCGCCATGCCCGTTCCCATGCCGGGCAGGCCCATGCCGGTCGTCATCAGCCACGGTTCCGCATCGGCAGCATCGAGGTCGACCTTGCCCTTGATTGCCGCCCCCTGTTGCGTGTCGGCAATGGTGCCGTCGAACCCGGCCTTGAAATCCAGCCCGGACAGGCTGAAAATGGTTGCCATGCCGCCGGCCAGCGAGCCCTTGGCCGAAATGTCCGTGCTCGCCTCGCCGACCATGCCCAACGGCAGCACCGGCAGGCCGTAGAGCGCCAGAAGCGCCGTGGCGTCGGTATTCTTGGCACTGAACGTCAAGGCCAGCGGGGCTTTGGAGAGATTTTCCAGCGTGCCCTGCCCCGACAGGGAGGCTGAAAAGCCGGTCCCACCGGCCTTTCCTTGCGCGCTCAGCGCCACGCCGGTCGTGCCGTTGCCGTTATGCGCCGCACTCGCCACCAGATCGATCCGCGCATCCTGCAAAAGCTCGGGATAGGCGGCAATCCGGTCGGCCAGCCCTTTGAGCCACGCATTGCCGGGATAGCGCTGCACCGCGGCATCGACCAGCGGCCGCAAATCGACGGCGACCACGGAAGCGTCAAGGTCGCCGGTCGGGCGTGCCGGGAAATCCTTGATGCGGCCGGTGGCGCTGATCGAGGCACCCTCCAGTCCGCCCACCGCAAGCCTGTCCACCTCCAGCAGCCCGTCGCGCAGGCGAAGTGCCGTGTCGAGCGTATCGGCGGTCAATCCGCCAACCGTTACCGGCCCGGCCTTGATCTGGAAATCGAGGTCGCGGTCGGAAAAGCGGTTGGAACCTTTGTCGCTGACGAACAGCGAGGCGAAGGCAGCAAGACCGTCCACGTCGAGTTCGCCGCCATCCAGCTTCATCCGCACCGAAGGCCGGGCGTCAACCGGGCGGTTCGAATCGATCCGGCCGGAAAACCTGGCTTTGCCGAGGACGATTTCCAGATCGCTGAACGTCTGGCGCTCATCGGTCACGTCGACATTCGCCTTGAAGCCGGCTGCCGGTAGCCGCCGGATCGCCTCGTCGACATCCCTGGACAACCAGGCGGCGAAGCCCGACGGCTGCGCCACCGCCAAAAGCAGCGAACCGGTAAAGCCGAACTTGTCGGTAAGGCCAAGTAGCCCGCTGGCTTCCAGCGTCGTGCGACCGGGCAGCGTTGCCGACAGCGATTTCACGGTCCAGCCGGACGGAGCCGGTTCTGCCGAAAGATGCACGTCGCGAATGGTGGTGTCGCCGGCAACCACGGCTGGCAGTTTCACCTCGACGGTGCCCGGAATGGTCGGCTTCGGCAGAGCCAGCAGCGTCCGCTCCAGCGCGTCTATCCGCTGCGCCAGCGTCAGCCCCGTGCCGGCCTCACCGCCAACCGCCTCGTCGAACTGCACCTGCGCGCCGCTCGCCTCGACGGAAAAGCGTGGCTTGAGGCCAAGGTCGATGGAGGCGGTGCCATCAGCGGAATAGGGATTGTCCAGCGGACCGGTTTCAAACCGGAATTCATCGATGCCAAGCTTCTGGTGGTCGAGCGAGAATTTGCCGTTCAGCCGATAGCCCGGCTCCGCCTTCTGCGCGGCCTTGTCGGCGCGGACCTTCACCGCCTGGCCGTTCGAACCCCGCAACTGCGCCTCGTTGCGGTCGTCCCCTGCAATCCTGAACTGCCCGGCATAGACAACGGCGCCGTGGTTCATGCCGACATTGCCGTCGCTCTCGATCACCAGGGGATAGGCGTCTGGGTCGAGCTTGAGGCGCAGCCGCATCTGCCCTGCCGCCTCAACCCTGCCGGTCGAGGCCGTTAGCCTGGCGCGCAAACCGTCCAGCTTGAGCGTTCCGTCCATACGCCACGGCCCGGCCAGCGATTTGGCCGAAATGGTCGCGTCGACCTGCGAAAGCAAATGGCTGCGCCCGCCCGCTTCGTGGCGCAACGCGATCTGCCCGTCCGTAACCGTCAGCTTCTCGATCGAGATCTGGTTCAGGTCGAACGGCGACGATGGCCGCATCGCCCAGTCGACAGTGCCATCGGCGGCAATGTCGATGGTGGCGCTCGGCCGCACCAGCCGCATGTCGAAGATCAGCACCTCCCCGCGCAGGAACGGCGCGAGTTCGGCATCCATGGAAAACGTATCGACCGTCATCGCCGGCTGACCGTCCGGCCCGCCGGCAACCGAAACATCGGAGAACGTCACCGAGGGAAACGGCAGCAGCCTGGCGGTCGCGTCGCCCCGCACGATAACCTTGCGGCCAAGAATCGCGCTCGCCTCACGCTCGAAATCGGCCCGGTAGCTGGTCCAGTCGACAAAATACGGCCCCACCAGCGCCGCACAAAGCGCCAGCACGAACAGACCTCCGACAATCACGAACAGGCGAGCGAGCATCAACTCCAGTCAATCTGTCGATTTGAATTCCGGCATTTCGATTCTGGCGCACTCTACCCGCATCGCCATGTCGATAAAGAGGCAAATTGGCCGCCAGCACGTTGGGGCTACCTCGTTTGGCTGACTCCACCGGCAGATGGAATAGGAGTATTGTTTGCGGTTATCCCGGAGAACCCCCCAGGGAGGCTGAAAATGGCATCCGAGAACTGGAGACTGGAAGGCGAGTGGATCAAGAACTGTAATTGCGCTTTCGGTTGCCCTTGCGACTTCAACGCAAGGCCGACCAATGGCCACTGCGAAGGCCTCGTGGCGATGCATATCACCAAAGGCCACTATAACGAGACCAAGCTGGACGGATTGTGCTTTGCCGTGACCGTTCATTTCCCCGGCGCTCTGCACGAAGGCAATGGGCAGGCCCAGCCAATCCTCGACCAGCGTGCAAGCCCTGAGCAGATCGAGGCATTGGGCGCGATCCTGTCGGGCGAGCATTCCGACGAAGGAACGCTTTTCCACATCTTCAGCCTCATCGTCACCACGCATCACGACGCAATCGTCGCGCCATTCGAATTCCAGTTCGACCAGAAGGGGCGCATGGCGCGTCTCGTCGTTCCCGGTGTGCTGGAAACCGATGTCGAGCCGATCAAGAACCCGGTGACCGGCGCGCCCCACCGTATCCAGGTGGTGATGCCGGAAGGCTTTGAGCACAAGGGCGCGGAGGTCGCCTCCTCCAACATTCGCAGCCTTGGCGCGATCAAATTCCAGACGACGGCAACGCATAGCTCGCTGGCCCATGTCGTGCAGACGCCGCAGGGCGTGGCGGCCTGACGGTCGAAGCCATGGGTGTGCTCGCCACCCTGCACCGGCATGACCGGGCAATCGTCGCCGCGCTCCTGCTCGGCGTGATGCTGATATCGTGGCTCTATCTCCTGACCGGGGTTGAAATGCCAATGCCGGAAATGGCCGGCATGGCGATGCCGATGGCCGCACCGGACTGGACCGTCGGCCACTTCTTCCTGATGCTTGTCATGTGGTCGGCGATGATGGCGGTGATGATGCTGCCGAGCGCCGTCCCGATGCTGCTGTTCTACGATTCCATCGCGCAAAAGCGCAGCGGCCCCGCCATCGGCCTGACCATTCTGTTCGCGCTCGGCTATCTCGTGGTCTGGCTTGGCTTCAGCATAGGCGCCGTCGTCCTTCAATATGCGCTCGACAGGGCCAATTTGCTGTCGCCGCTGATGCAGACGACCAGCGCCGTGCTTGGCGGCGCTATCCTGGTCGGCGCCGGGCTCTATCAGTGGACCCCGCTGAAACAGGCATGCCTGCGCCGCTGCCGCTCGCCGCTGGATTTCGTCATGACGCAGTGGCGCGCCGGCAATCGCGGCGCGCTGTCGATGGGGCTGCGCCACGGCGCATTCTGCCTCGGCTGCTGCTGGATGCTGATGCTTTTGCTGTTCGTCGGCGGCGTCATGAATTTCGCCTGGATCGCCGGCATCGCCCTGTTCGTGCTGGTCGAGAAGCTTGCGCCCGCCGGCCACTGGATCGGCAAGGCCGCTGGCTTGTTTCTCATCGGCTGGGGCGGTTGGGTACTGGCTTCCCTCGCCTCGGCGGCCTGAGCGCCCAAAAGCTTACGCCGGCAAAACCTTGCCTGGATTGAGGATATTCAGCGGGTCGAGCGCCTGCTTGATGGTGCGCATCACATCGACGCCATGGCCGTGCTCGGCGCGCATAAAGCCGGCCTTGCCTTGGCCGATGCCGTGCTCGCCGGTGCAGGTGCCGTCCATGGCAATGGCGCGCAGATTGAGCCGCGCCACGAATTTCTCGACCAGCGCGATCTCGGCCGGATCGTCCGCGTCCATCAGCACCAGCGTATGGAAATTGCCGTCGCCGGCATGGCCGACGATCGGTGCGATCAGCCCCATTTCGGCGATGTCCGCTTCCGTCTCGGCCACGCATTCCGCCAGTCGCGAGATCGGCACGCAGACATCGGTCGATAGGCCCTTCGAGCCCGGCCGCAACGTCATCGAGGCCCAATAGGCATCGTGCCGCGCCTTCCACAGAAGGTTGCGCTCCTCGGCCACACGTGTCCACAGGAACGGCCCGCCGCCACTGTCTTCCGCAATCTCGCCAAACAGTTCGGCCTGTTCGGCGACCCCCGCATCGCTGCCATGAAATTCCACGAACAGGCACGGGCTTTCGGGATAATCGAGATGGGAATAATTCTTCATCGCCCGCATCTGCAGCGCATTGACCAATTCGATCCGCGCCACCGGAATGCCCATCTGGATGGTCGCGATGACGGCGTTGCACGCCGCATCGAGGCTCGGAAACGGGCATACGCCACCGGAAATCGCCTGCGGGATGCCGTGCAGCCTGAGCGTCAGTTCCGTGATGATGCCGAGCGTGCCTTCCGAACCGACGAGAAGCCGCGTCAGATCGTAGCCGGCCGCACTTTTCCGGGCGCGTTTTCCCGTCGTCACCGCCTCGCCGTCCGCCATCACCGCCGTCAGCGACAACACGTTCTCGCGCATCGTGCCGTAGCGCACGGCGTTGGTGCCCGACGCCCGCGTCGCCGCCATGCCGCCGAGCGAAGCGTTCGCGCCGGGGTCGATCGGGAAGAACAGCCCGGTATCGCGCAGATATTGGTTGAGGTCCTCACGCGTCACGCCGGGCTCGACGGTGCAGTCGAGATCCTGCGCGTGGACGGCAAGCACGCGGTTCATCCGCGCCATGTCGAGCGAGATGCCGCCGCCCGGCGCATTGGTGTGGCCCTCCAGCGAAGAACCGACGCCGAAGGCGATGACCGGAACACGGTGCGCGGCACAAGCCCGCACGATCTCCTGCACCTCCTGCGTCGTTTCCGGAAACGCCACCCCGTCGGGCGCTTGCGTCGGGATATAGGTGGTGGTGTGGGCATGCTGGGCGCGGATCGCCTGACCGGTCTGGAACCGCTCGCCGAAGCGCTGCTTGAGGATGCCGAGCACCGCCGAAATGCCTTCCTCGTTGCGTTCCACGCTCGACAGGTCGCTCAGCGCCATGCTTTCCTCCGCGAATGGGCCGGTGCGACCCTGATTTTTTCAATAGAGAGGTAGTCTCTCGCACTGTGTCGTGTCCAGCAACTTGCCAGAAGGAGCTTTTTTGATGCCCGTGCCCGCCCTGTTCGTATCCCGCCCGATGGACATCGAGAAAGACTGGATCGACTATAATGGCCATCTCAACATGGCCTATTACAATGTGCTGTTCGATCGCTGCGCCGACCAGGCGCTCGACGCCATGGGCATGGGGCTGGACTATGTGAAAGAGCGGCGGCTGACGATCTACACGGCGGAAGTGCATGTCTGCTACGTGCAGGAACTGCATCTCGACCACAAGGTCGTCGTCAGTTTCCAACTCATCGACCACGACGCCAAGCGGCTGCGCGCCTACCAGGAAATCCGCCATGTCGACGGCTGGCTTGCCGCGACCTCGGAAACGCTGTCGCTGCATGTCGACATGGAAGGCCCAAAAGTCGCGCCCTTCCCCGAAGACGTGCTGGCCAAGGTCGAGGCGATGCGCGCGGCCCATGCCGGCCTGCCGATGCCGGAACGCGCCGGCCGCTCCATCGGCATCCGCCGCAAAACCGCCTGAGCGCGCATTAACCTTACCAACTGTTAAACGCGAACGAGCAGACCTTATGCGTTGATCGAATCAGCGGACCGTCGGAGATTCGTCCCCAGGGCAACGAGCGGTGGGGCCGACACCGTATAAGGGACAGGCATGAGCACCGATATCAAGGTTGAAGCGGCAAGGCTGGCCGCCGATCCCGCCATCACCGACTATGACTTCTGGCGCTCGCTGAAAAACCTCAACAACGAGATATTTCACATCGCCAACAGCAACGAGCCGATCCCCTTCACCATGATTCGCTGGCGCGCCGTCCTCAGGCAGGCGCGCATGAGACGCGGCCACGCCGCGCCCCTTTCCTGAAAGCCGGTTCAAAAAACCAGGGCAAGCGTCGAGGCGATGGCCATCAGCGTCGCAAAGCCGATAAGCGCCGCATAAACACGCGGCATGTCGAAGATCATGGCATGCCCGGCAATCCAGGCAATCGTCGTCGCGCCGAGCGCGAACAGGAACGCGTCGCGGTCATGAAAGCCGATTGCGGCTGCCATCAGGCCCGCGACGATGAGCGCGCCGAAGGTGATGATGACGGCAACCGCGTATTTCTCGAAATTGTCTTCCATGCCAGGTCCTTTGCGCCGCGCAATTGCCAACGGGTAGGCGCGCGATCACCGTCGCGCGTACCAATCGCAACAGGTTTACCGCATCAGTTCCAACGGACAAGGCCAAAGAATGGCAGTCGGCCCATTTGATGGGCGAGTCCCGATATTGCGGGCACGGCATAAGAGATAATTGCAAGAGGGATATATTCGCTGATACCTTGGCTTGGGGCGTGAGAGGAACGAAGCCATGGACGTGCAGGACATCGTCAACACCATCGCCAACAAGGTCAACATCGATCCGCTGACCACGGAAAAGGTCGTGGGCACCATCCTCTCGGTGCTGGAACACGAGGCGCAGGGCACCAGCGCCGAAACCCTGTTCGACAAGCTGCCGGGTTCGCTGGAACTGGCGCAGAAATACGACGTGATGGCCGCAGGGGCTGCCTCTGGCGGCGGGTTGCTCAGTTCGATTACGTCGGCGCTGGGCGGTGTGCTCGGCGAAAAGTCCGGCGCTCTCGTCAACGGTCTTTCGACATTGCAGGCATCCGGGCTTACCCTCGAGGCACCACGCTGGTCCAGCAAGCCAAGGTCGTGGCCGGCCCCAACACCGTCAACCAGGTGCTTGCCGATGTGCCGGGCCTGAAAAGCCATCTGGGGTTGTAAGGGGGGCGAATAGCGAGTAGCGAGTAGTTGAAAAAACTATTCGCTACTCGCTACTCGCTATTCCCTACTTCCCCAAAACATACGCCACCACATAATCCCCGGCCTTGGTGCCGATCGAGCCGTGCCCGCCGGCGACGATGACGACGAACTGGCGGCCGTCGGCTACCGTGTAGGTCATGGGCGTGGATTGCCCGCCGGCCGGCAAGCGCGCCCGCCAGAGTTGTTTGCCGGTGGTCAGATCGTAGGCGCGCAGATAATCGTCCACCGCAGCCCCCAGGAATGCGACCCCGCCCGCCGTGATCATCGGCCCGCCAATGCCCGGTACGCCCACCTTGAACGGCAGCGGCAGCGGCGTCATGTCGTAAACGGTGCCGTTGCGGTGCTTGTAGGCGATCTGGCCTGTGCGCAGGTCCACTCCCGCCACATAGCCCCATGGCGGCGACTGGCAGGGAATGCCGAGCGGCGACAGGAACGGCCCCATGACCACGGCATAGGGCGCGCCCTCATTGCGGTTCAGACCCTGCTCGCTGCCGCGCCCATTATCCGGCGGCGGCACCTGGTCGCGGGGAATAAGCTGCGACTTGAACGCCAGATAGGTCGGCATGCCGAACATGACCTGCCGCACCGGATCGACCGCGACGCCGCCCCAGTTGAACGTACCGAAATTGCCGGGATAGATCAGCGAGCCCTACACCGAAGGCGGCGTATAGCGCCCCTCATAGCGAAGCCGCTTGAACTCGATCCGGCAGGCCAACTGATCGAACATGGAAATGCCCCACATGTCGGCCCCGGTCAGCGGCGGCGGATTGAAGCTCAAGCCGGAGCTAGGCTGCGTCGGCGCGGTACGGTCGCCATCGATCGCACCGCCCGGCGCTGGAACTTCCGTCACCGGAACGATCGGCTCGCCGGTTTCGCGGTTCAGCACATAGATGTCGCCCTGCTTGGTCGGTCCGACCAGCGCCGGCACCACGCCATTGGCCGTGGTGATGTCGATCAGCGACGGCTGCGCCGGCACGTCCATGTCCCAGAGGTCGTGATGCACGGTCTGGCGCACCCAGCGCACCTTGCCGGTATTCAGGTCGAGCGCTGTGATGGATGACGAGTATTTTTCGACGTTCGCGCTGCGGTTCATGCCGAGTTGGTCCGGCGTCTGGTTGCCGAGCGGCACGTAGACGAGGCCCAGCTTTTCATCAGCGCTCGCCGTCGACCACATATTGGGCGAGTTGGCGGTATAGGTCTGACCCGCGGCCAGCGGCGCGGTCTGTTCAGGATTGCCGGAATCCCAGTTCCACACGAGTTGGCCGGTATCGGCATCGAAGGCGCGAATAACGCCGGACGGCTCCTGCGTCGAATAATTGTCGTTGACCGCCCCGCCGACAATGATCTTGCCGCCGCCGATCAGCGGCGCCGAAGTGGAATAATAATAGCCGGCCTTGGGATAAGGCATTCCGGCTTCGAGATCGACTGTGCCTTGCCTGCCGAAGGCCGGGCAGATTTGCCCGGTCATGGCATCCAGCGCGATCAGGCGTGCATCCGACGTCGGCAGATAGACGCGCTCGGCACAGGATTGGCCGGCCGCGACCTTGGCATCGTGATAGTAGGATACGCCCCGGCAGGTCTGGTGCTGGCGCTGGCTTTCCGGTCCGATCTTGGGATCGAAGCGCCATTTTTCCTTGCCGGTCGCGGCATCGATGGCGATGGCGAAATTATGCGGCGTACAGATGTAGAGCGTGTCGCCGATTTTCAGCGGCGTTACCTGATAGGTCGTCTCGGTCACGTCGTCGGGACCGCGAATATCACCGGTCCGGTAGGTCCAGGCAGGCTTGAGGTCGGCGACATTGGCGGTGGTGATCTTGTCGAGCGGCGAATAGCGCTGGCCGAACTGCGTGCGGCCATAATAGGGCCATTCCCCCGCCGGCGCATCGCCGCCGAGATTGGCGGTCGGGGTGATGGGCTCGGTCGGCAGATTGCCGGCAACGTCGCGGGCGTCGATGGACATGGAGTAAATAGCGACGCCAAGCGCCGCCAGGATCGAGAAAATCAGCACGGCGCGGCCATCCGACCCGACCAGTTTCTTGCGCACCCATGGCGTCAAAAGCCACAACGCCACCAGCACCACGACGCCGCCTCGCGGTGCAAGCGACCACCAGTCGAAGCCGATTTCCCACACCGCCCAGATCAGCGTTCCAAGCACGATTGCCGCGTAAAGCCACAAGGCGCTGCTCCTGCGTCGATAGAGCAGCCATGCGGTGACGAGGAAACCCAGCCCGACAAGCAGGTAATACCAACTGCCGCCAAGGGCCGCGAGCCACGCGCCGCCTATGCCGAGGAACAGGCCGATAAGGGCGAGGATGATCGTGGTGATGAGAATAGCCAAGATGATGATCCCTCAGATGCCGACTGGACACCGCGAGGCCGGTATCCGCCAATTGATCTGTGGCGCGAAACCGTTCTGTCAAAAAAACAAGCGAAACCCTCGCCATGCGCCGCGCAAAAGCCTTCAAACCGGAACAAAACGGAGACGCTTCTGGCCTTTCCGTTGCGAATCACTACATTCCAGCAAGATGTCTAGCGTTGCAGACGATATGCCCTTTTTCGATGAACCCGATGCGCGGCCCCCGGCCCCGTCGGGTATTGCCGCGCGTGCGATGGCCGCACGGCAGAGCCACAATGCCGCGCCCGATTACCTGAAAGGGCTGAACCCCGAACAGCGGCTGGCGGTGGAAACCACCGAGGGCCCGGTTCTGGTGCTTGCCGGCGCCGGCACCGGCAAGACGCGCGTCTTGACCACCCGCATCGCCCATATCCTTGCGACCGGAAAAGCATGGCCAAGCCAGATACTTGCCGTCACCTTCACCAACAAGGCGGCGCGCGAGATGAAGAACCGCATCGGCCTGCTCGTCGGCGAAGCGGTCGAGGGCATGCCATGGCTTGGCACCTTCCACTCGATTGGCGTGAAACTGCTACGCCGCCACGCCGAACTTGCCGGGCTGCGCTCCGATTTCACCATCCTCGACACCGACGACGTGGTGCGGTTGATCAAGCAATTGATCCAGGCCGACGGCATCGACGATAAGCGCTGGCCGCCAAAACAGTTCGCGCAGATGATCGACGGCTGGAAGAACAAGGGCCTCGGCCCCGCCGACATTCCCGAAGGCGACGCCCGCGCCTTCGCCAACGGCAAGGGCCGCGAACTCTACAAGGCCTATCAGGACCGCCTGCTGACGCTGAACGCCTGCGATTTCGGCGATCTCCTGTGCCACCCGATCCGCATCTTCCGCGCCCATCACGACGTGCTGGCCGAATACCACCGCCGCTTCAAATACATCCTCGTCGACGAGTACCAGGACACCAACACCGCCCAATATATGTGGCTGCGTCTGCTCGCGCAGAGGCCTAAGCAATCGGGTGAAACGGGCCCGGGCACAAATACGATGGCTCGCGTACGAGATCCGTCCTCGGGCGAGGTTAACGAGCATACGGCCGAAGGCCGAGCGACCGACGGGTCGCCCGAGCTTATGCGAGGCCCCCGCGGAGGGCCCGCGCCTACTGGCGCGGAACAGCCCGTGAGCGAAACCAGAGTCAACATCTGCTGCGTCGGCGACGACGATCAGTCGATCTATGGCTGGCGCGGGGCGGAGGTCGATAACATCCTGCGCTTCGACAAGGATTTTCCCGGCGCGACCGTCATCCGGCTGGAGCGCAACTATCGCTCGACCGCGCATATATTGGGTGCCGCCTCCCACCTCATCGCCCATAATGAGGGACGGCTGGGCAAGACGCTGTTTACCGACCGGCCCGACCCGGAAGACGCCAAGGTCAATGTCCACGCCGCCTGGGATTCCGACGAGGAAGCACGCGCCATCGGCGAGACGATCGAGGCCTACCAGCGCGGCAAGCACAAGCTCAACGACATGGCGATCCTCGTGCGCGCCTCGTTCCAGATGCGCTCCTTCGAGGACCGCTTCATCGAGATCGGCCTGAACTACCGCGTCATCGGCGGTCCGCGCTTTTATGAGCGGCAGGAAATCCGCGACGCGATGGCCTATCTGCGGGTTGTCGCGCAAGGAGCCGACGACCTCGCCTTCGAGCGCATCGTCAACGTGCCCAAGCGCGGGCTTGGCGAAGCCGCCATCCGCCAGATTCACGACACCGCCCGCGCGCTGCGCGTGCCCATGCTGGAAGCGGCGGGCAAGCTGGCCGAATCCGACGAGTTGAAGCCGAAGCCGCGCGCGGCACTTCGCGAAATCACCGCCAATTTCGCCCGGTGGCAGGGCGCGCTCGACACCACGCCGCATAACGAACTGGCCGAAACGATCCTCGAGGAGAGCGGCTACACCGATATGTGGAAGAACGACCGCTCGGTTGAAGCGCCCGGCCGGCTGGAAAACCTCAAGGAACTGATCCGGGGCATGGAGGAGTACGAATCGCTGCGCTCCTTCCTCGAACATGTCGCGCTAGTCATGGACGCGGAGCAGAACGAGAGCCTCGACGCCGTTTCCATCATGACGCTGCATTCGGCCAAGGGTCTCGAATTCGAAACCGTCTTTCTGCCCGGCTGGGAAGAAGGCCTGTTCCCGCATCAGCGCGCGCTGGACGAAGGCGGCCGCTCCGGGCTGGAGGAGGAACGCCGCCTCGCCTATGTCGGCCTGACTCGCGCCAAGAAGAACCTGCATCTGTGGTTCGTGTCCAACCGCCGCATCCACGGCCTATGGCAATCGACCATTCCCTCGCGCTTCCTCGACGAACTGCCCGAAGCCCATGTCGAAGTGCAGGAGGCGGGCAATTCCTACGGCGGCTACGGCAACCCCTATGGCGGCTCGTCCTTCGCCGGCGGACGCGGCGGTTTTGGCGAGCGCGGCCGGCAAAATCCCTACGGCGCCTCGCGCTTTGACAAGCTCGGCGAAGGCGGCGCAGAAAAATCCGGTGCCTTTTCCAACACCTACGCGACGCCCGGCTGGCAGCGCGCGCAAGCCAACCGCACCGAGGCAACGAGCCGCAACTGGGGCACCCGCTCCGGCCATCAGGTCGAGCGCATCGGCTATGGCGAAACCGATTCGGGCTATGGCGCGGGCCGTGGTTCGGTCAAGGGTCGCACCATCGACGGCGAACTGGTGGCCAAGTCGGTTGCCGACACGCCGTCCGCCTTCAGCGTCGGCGACCGCGTCTTCCACCAGAAATTCGGCAACGGCAACGTCGCCGCCGTCGAAGGCAACAAACTGACGATCGACTTCGATAAGGCCGGCCAGAAGAAGGTTCTGGACGGCTTCGTCGCGCCAGCCTGAGCGGCCACGGGTCGGTTTCGCACCGGCCCTTCCCGACACCCGCACCGTCCGTCTTGACTTCCAAATAGGCTGGACATCCCTGTTTCCTTGACTTTTCGAGCCAAAACCGGCAGTTGACAGTCTGGGATGGGCTTTGTCGGCTTCTTGTTTGCGAGAGGGAACGTTCAAAAAAAGCGGGTGCGAACCCTAAAATTCGCGATAGGCAAGGGATTGGTTAACCATCCTTGTCCATCCTTTGCATCAATCGGTAACAGATATGCGCTTGCGAGGAACGCCTTCCTGCGCACTCGCGCGGTCTGTGTTTCTGGTTGAAGAAGAGTTGCTGGTATGGCGTTTGTGCGTAGTGAAATCCGGAGCGAGAATGACGCTGCCTCATCCAGGTCGTTGACCGGATCCGGCATGGTTGTCCGCTGCGTCGCGATCTCGGGCGCGGGCCTCGGCGTGGCCTTGCTGTCGCTGGCCGGCATTGCAGGCCTCGTCCTGATCGCGACCTCGCTGACCTCGTCCCCCGGCTACTCACGCAATGCCGCAACGCCGGCGCGGCTGGCACTGGCCGCAACCCTTTACGCCGCGCCATCACAGCCCGCCTGCATGCCCGAATGCCGGCAGCGCGAGCCGTATATCGTTCAACAGGCGAAGGCGCCGCGCTCGGCAAAAGCCGTCGATGCTACCTTGAAAACGATCTCACTTTTCGATGCCGCCGCACAGCAACGTCTCGACCGCACGCACGCCTCGCTCAGCCATAACCAGCTTGCGGCAGCGCTGGCCCATGCAAAAGCTCAACTAGCCGAGCTTGACCTGAAGCGGCGTGCTTCCCTCAACGACCGCTTCTACCCGGCGGCAAGGAATGTTTCGCTCGCCGATCCTTCCGGTCCGGACGCGGCGCGCTTTGGCCCGCAGGTGGCGGAAGTCGAACGGTCGTCACGTCTGGCCCTGGCGCTTTCCGGGGCGGCTGAAATCCGGCTCGCCTATGCACCGCAGGCCGCCATGCCGACCGGACCGGCCATGCCTTTGCTGGCGGCCCTGGAAGCCACCGCGCCGGTCGAAACCGCCGAGGTCGAGCTGTTCGAAATCGCGCCGGAGCGCGTGCCTCTACCCGATAGCCGCCCGACGCTGGAAGCGGCTCAGCCGCGCCGGGCCCAGACGGCGGAGCGCCAGGCGCCCAAGCCTGACGTGCAAAAGCCTGGGCGAAGCGGAAGCGAACGGCAGCAGACATTGGCTTATGCGCCACCGGACGACGATGCGCCGAGCATCGGCCAGGCGTTCAAGAACCTGTTCTCCTCGTCCGGCTCGCCCAGCGCAGGCAACGGCGTCGCCGTGTACGACATTTCCGCCCAGACCGTGACGCTTCCCAATGGGCAAGTGCTGGAGGCGCATTCGGGCGTCGGCCACATGGCAGACAACCCTCGCTATGCCAACCAGAAGATGAATGGCCCGACCCCGCCCAACACCTACCGGCTGGTGATGCGGGAGTCCCGATTCCACGGGGTGGAAGCCATCCGGATGCTGCCGGTCGACGGCAAGAACAAATACGGGCGCGACGGCATTCTTGCCCATAGCTACCTGCTACGCGGACGCCCTGGCCAATCGCATGGCTGTGTCGCTTTCGCCGACTACGACCGCTTCCTGAAGGCTTTCAAGCAGGGCAAGATCAAGCAGATCGTCGTGGTGCCGGGGCGCTCGCGCTCGTCCACCCGCATCGCCAAGAACGGCCAGGGCGTATAGCTCCCCTTTTACCCACAGCGCGTCCTCAAAAAATCTTTCCCCACCCCTTGCGGCCGCTTCGCCTACTGGATCCTCGCCGCCGAATTGCGACGTCTGCACGACGCCGATTCCGCCTTCGTCAAGGGGCTTGGGCGCGACAGCAAGGGCAAGCTCTCGCTGCTCCTTTACATTATAGGCATCCTGCTTACCCCGATAAGCCAGTGGCTCGGCCTCACGATCTATGTGATGGTCGCCACCATGTGGTTTATCCCTGACCGGCGGTTCGAGCGTCAGTTGAGATAATACCGGCGGCGCGGACCTATCCCCGCAGCGTCTTCAGCTTTTCGGCGACGCTGGCCGCGAGGTCGCCATAACGCTCCTCCAGCCGCTCGGCCGCCTGGATGACGGGAAAATCATGCCCGAACTTTTCCAGGGCCATCGTCAATTTCTCGACGAAATCGGCCTGCTGCTCAACGGCCGCAAACAGCGTCCTGACCTGATCTTCGGTGATGGCGGGATCGGCCAGCATCTCGGCCACGGCGCGGCTCATCTGGTCGCCGGTCGCAGTTTGCTGCTTCAGAATATCCAGCCAGTCGGTCAATATCGTCTCTCCATGCTGCGGCACCATGCGCAAGCAAGGCGCTGACGGTCAACCCTTGCGGCCGGTGCAGGGCTAGCCAATCGGGGGCGGTCTTCAAGCAGTCTTCTTTTTCGACACGCGCTTGCGCGCAATGGCTTTCGTGGCGGCAATTTTGGCAAGTTCCTTGTCGTGGCGCGTCGCGGCCTGCTCGCATTTGGTACGGATCTCCTCGACCTCGCTCTCGGTCAGGTGCTCGATGCCGATGAAATGATTGTGGCCGGTGCTGACGCGAACCAGTTCGTCAAGCTTGGCCTGGATGGCCGCACCGTCGCGGTTCTGCGTATTCTGGATCAGGAACACCATCAGGAAGGTCACGATGGTCGTGCCGGTGTTGATGATCAGTTGCCAGGTGTCGGAAAAATGGAACACGGGACCGCTGACCGCCCAGACGACAACCACCGACACACAGACGGCAAAGGTCAGCGGCAGGCCCGTGATATGGGCAACCTTGTTGGCAATTTTCGTGAACTTCTGTTCGAGCATGATCCGACCTCTCCTGGCGCAGAACAAAACATTCGGCGGCCCATCGGGTTCCGTCACGGCAAGCGGTCCAAGCCATCGCCACAACTTCATACAACTTAAAAGTTTATTATATTACAATTACACTTTATGCGATTGATGAGATGGTAGCCATGCAGGCAAGAAGCCTGTTCCTTCCGCTTCACGGCGGTGTACCCCGGCCCCTTCCGTCTCGACACCCCGCAGGCGGAAGGGGCTTGACCTGCGGAGGTTCTGGCCATGCTTCCCAGCCCGTGGCGTGAAAGATGACCCCAAGACCGGCACGAAGAAATACGCATCGGATCGTAGCCTGCCTGTTCGCCCTGTGCTGGGCCACCGCCGCACATGCCGGGTCCGAAGACGGCTTTCAGGCGACATCCAGCGTCGAGCGCCATTGGACCAGCAACGCGCTGGACAGCGACCTCGCCATTGCCGACTGGTACACGCTGATGCGCGGTTCCCTGGAGCGGCAATGGGGCGGCGACCAAGCCAATGTGACGCTCGGCGCGGAATTCCAGGCAACGCGCCACGACACGGTTTCCATCGAGGACGACCGCGCGCTGGCGCTATCGGTGCAGGCGTTCCGCCAGTTGCGCCCCGGCCTCGAACTGCGCGGCTCCCTCTCCTATCGCGTTTTCGACGAAGGCGACGATTTGGCGATCGGGCCTCTGGTCCTGGGAACGAACACGCTGAAGCACATCGTCGAGGCGACGGGCCAGATCGGCGTCGATCTCGGCAATGCCACGACGCTCGTCATCGAAGCCGCCGACAGCTTCGAAAAGATTGGCTCTACTCGCTTCCAAGACGATTGGCTGCTACCGGCAAAGCTCGACCCCGACCTCAACCGCGCCCGGCTCGGCATACGGCTCACGCGGAGCCTCGGCCGGCTTTCCATCGGGGCTTCCGGCGACGCCCTTGTCGTCTCGGTCGAAGAGCTGGGCTCCCCGCCGGTGGCGCTATCGCTATCGACTTATGCGTTGCGCGGCGAACTGACCTTTTCCGCTGAAGACGGCTCGACCTTCGGCTTTTCGGCGGGGGGCGAATTACTGCGCGGGGCCAACGGCATCTACAGCCGGTTGCGCCCGACATGGCAGGCAGGCTTCACCAAGAAGCTGCCGCATGGGCTGGAGTTGCGCGGCACCTATTTCGGCCGCTACGAGACGGTCAACAGCGACGACCCACTCGCCTCCTGGCTCCGGCGCGGCCAGTTGGAAATCGGCGCGCAAATTCGCGAGAACCTGGCCCTGGCGGCGGGCGTGTTCAAGGAAGCCAAGGAAAACCTGCTGTTCGAAAACGTCGAGCGAAAGCGGGGCCTCTATGCGGAATTGACCTGCGACATCAGCCCGTTCACCGCGATCATTCTGAGGCTGGACTATTCGAAGACGTTCAAGACCGCGATCGACGAACGTCAAAGCACGATCGATGCCTTCATAGGCCTGCGCGCAAAAATTTAGGCAGGAGGGAAAAAACCCTCCTGCCCGTTGATGTGGGCAACCGAATGCCCACACCTTGACCTTTAGCGGTGGCGCCGGCTGTGCAGCTTGTAGCTGGTCCGATTGCCGACCAGCGCGCTGCCGATCCCGCTAAGGCCGACCGTGCCGAGGATGCCGTTCCCGACATTGGTCCTGTTGCCGCTGAGGATGCCCGAAACGACATTGCCGCTCAGGATCGCATTCCCGCTGAGGATATTGTTCAGCGCGGTAACATTGCCGAGCCCGATCGACGGCGAGATATTGATCAGCCCGCTGGAAACGCCGCTATTGCCTCCGATGATCTTGGTCTTGCCGCCAAAACCACCGGCCTGGGCGCTCACAGAATAGAAAGAAACGGCTGCAACAGCGACTACAAATGCGAACTTATTCATGACTTCTCTCCTTGTTGCTGACAGTGTTTCCCTCGACTTCCTTTGGTGTACCTCCACAACCATTAGGACATTTGGAGAAATGAATTGCAACTAAGGATTGCTTATATTCGCCAATACAACCCGTTTTCCATTTGTTAACGCTAATCTTTACCGTTAAGCGAAATGGTTACCGGTGCGGGCCAAAAGGCGCGTTACGCGGCGGCTTCCCAACGGTCGAGGAACGCCTCGATCGGCAGCGTCTGCATGTCGGGGATGGCTTTCGCCAGCTTTTCCGCCGGCCAGTCCCACCACGCCAAGGCGTCGATCCGTGCCGCGACGGTTTCGGGGAACCGGCGGCGCAGCTTCTTTGCCGGCACCCCCGCGACGATCGTGTAGGCAGGCACATCCCGCGTCACCACCGCGTTGGCGCCGACGATGGCGCCGTTGCCGATGGTTATGCCCGGCATTATCACCGCGCCATGGCCGATCCACACATCATGGCCGATGGCGACCTGCTTGGCCTGCCGCCGCTCGCGAAAAGCGGAATCGACGCCGAGGAAGCGGAAATACTCGTTGGGCCGGTAGCTGACCTTGTGCGTGGTCAGCCGCTCCATCGGATGCTCCAGCGCATTGATGCGGCTGTTGGCGGCGATGGAGCAGAACTTGCCGATACTCGTATAGATCGCCTCGGCATGGCGCTCGAAATAGGAAAAGTCGCCGACGCTCACTTCGCGCAGGATAACGCGCTCACCGATGGAGACGAAGCGCCCGAGCCGGCACCCCTTCAGTTCCGCAGTCGGGTGCGCGCGCGGCTCGGAATCCTTGACTAGGAGGTGTTCAGGTCGGTCCATGGAGCGGCTTTAGAGCATCGGACCGAAAAGTGGAATCCGGTTTTCGGATTATTCCGATGCTCAAAGCAAAGTGTTTCACGCGCACCACCGCAAGCCGGTGCTATTTCGGCTGGCCCTTGCTCCACACCACGCTCTGGCCGTAGAGCGGCACGGAAGTCAGCGCCATCTTGGCGGAGCCGTCCTGTACCTGGCGCGAATGCGACAGATAAATCAGCGTATCGCTCGCCTTGTCATAGATGCGGTTCACCACCTGCTTCTTCCAGATCAGGCTGATGCCCTGTTTGAAGACTTCTTCGCCACCCTTGCTCATATCGATATCGCCGATGACGATGGGGCCTGTCTGGTGGCACGAAATCGCAGAATCGGACGGGTCCTCGAACCAGTTTCCCTTTTGCAGCCGGTCGACGATGCCGCGGTCGAAATAGGAGACATGGCAAGTCACGCCCTCGACCTTGGGGTCCTTGATCGCCTCGACGACGATATCGTTGCCCAGCCAGTCGACGCCGACCTTGCCGACCTGCTCGGCCCTGGCGGCGCCGGCCGCAGCCAGCACGCACGCCGCGACAAGGCCGCCGATCCATCTCTTTCCGGTCTTTTTCAGCAAGGATGCCTCCAGATCACAAATTCGTCAGCCTCAGGTGGGAAAGTCCGCCCCGCATTGCAAGCCGCCGCCTTACGCATTAGGCCTCGCTTGGCGTGATGATTACGACATTGCGGCATTGCGGCGCTTTGCCCGACCTGCGGCAAGGCGGTATGGTCGCGCTTCCCGCTCCAAGGGCAGGCTCGAAAAAAGACGGAAATTTTCACATGATGCGCTCGATCCTGATCGGCATTCTGGTCCTGATGCTGGCCGGCATAGGCTGGCTCTCCTTCGACTGGTATCGCGGCCACTATGGCGGCGAGGCATATGGCGCTGCCTTCACCCTGACCGACCAGCGCGGCGAGCCCATCACCGAGGCGGCGTTTCACGGCCACCCCAGCGTCGTGTTCTTCGGCTTCACCCATTGCCCGGAAGTGTGCCCGACCACGCTTTTCGAACTTTCGGGCTGGCTGAAGACGCTCGGCGACGAAGGTAAGAACCTGCACGCCTATTTCGTTTCCATCGATCCGGAGCGCGATACGCCCGAGGTGATGAACGCCTACGTCTCAAACTTCTCCGACCGCATCGTCGGCATTTCCGGCGACCCCGAAAAGGTCCACGCCATGGCCAAGGCCTTCGGCATCTTCTCGAAGAAAGTCGAAACGAGCGACGGCGACTACACCATGGACCATACGGCCTCCGTGCTGCTGCTCAACGCCAAGGGTGACTTTGCCGGCACCATCGCCTATGGCGAAGATCCGAAAAACGCCCTCGCCAAGCTCAAACGCCTGGCTGCGGAAGGCTAGGAAAGCGCGCCACCCCGATGACGCAGACCAGACTCCACTTCACCGCCGGAAAAACCGTGGCGGAGCGAGCCTTCGCCGCACTCGAACCAGCCTTCGAGGAAGAGGGCCTGCCGCTGGCGATCACGGAAATCGACGAGGATCGCGATATCCACGAAATCTCGCTCTATGCCTTCGATGAGAGCGTGGAGACGGTCGAGGCACGGATGCGGGCCATCCTCGCCGAACTTTCCATCGCCACGCCGATCCAGCGCGAAGTGCTGCCCGATATCGATTGGGTGACGCGCTCGCTCGAAGGCCTGAAGCCGGTGCGCGCCGGCCGCTTCTTCGTGCATGGCTCGCATGACCGCGACCAGCTCCGGCAAGGCGATATCGCCATCGAGATCGAGGCGGGCCTTGCCTTCGGCACCGGCCATCACGGCACCACCGCCGGCTGTCTCGAAATGCTGGAAAGCGTGGTGGAGGCCAAGCATCCGAAAAATGCGCTCGATCTTGGCACCGGCAGCGCCGTCCTCGCCATCGCGCTGGCCAAGCTTGCCCATATCCCGGTGCTGGCCACCGACATCGATCCGGTGGCGGTCGAAGTCGCGGCCGCCAACGTCAGCCTCAACGATACGTCGGAACTGGTCGAAACCGTAACGGCTCCGGGCTTCGAACATCCGATCTTCGCCCAGCGCGGACCGTTCGACCTCATCGTCGCCAATATTCTTGCCGGTCCGCTGATGGAAATCGCGCCCGACATGGCGGCGCATCTGAAGCCGGGCGGCTCGCTGATCCTGTCCGGCATCCTCGACCGTCAGCACGATGCGGTAGTGTCTGCCTATGTCGCGCAAAAATTCGAGCACATCAGCACCATCCACCTCGAAGGCTGGGTGACGATCCACCTCAAGCGCTGAGCACGGCATCCTATTGCGGTCAGGGTACCTTCCCTAGGCGATAGACACCGCTGGCCCACACGCCGCCGATTGTCAGCCGATGGCCAGACCGCTAGTTTCGCGCATAACAAATCCGGCAAAGGCGTTGCATCCATGTTCCAGGCTTTCGATTCCGCCGGCGATCCTTCGGTCGGCAGACCGCGCGTGGCCAGGCTGCGCGAATGGCTGGCGAAAAACGGATTGGACGGGTTCATCGTGCCCCGCGCCGACGAGCATCAGGGCGAATACGTCCCTGCCCGCGCCGCAAGGCTGAAATGGCTGACCGGTTTTTCCGGCTCGGCCGGCGTCGCCATCGTGCTCAAGGACAGCGCCTTCGTCTTCGTCGATGGGCGCTACACGCTGCAGGTGCGCAACGAGGTCGATCTCGAAATCTTCGCCATTGAGAGCCTTGTCGACAACCCGCCGCCGGCGTGGATCAAGGACAATTTGCGCAAGGGCGCGCGGCTGGGCTTCGACCCATGGCTGCATACGCTGGGCGAGGCAAAGGCGCTGAAAGCCGCCACCGACAAGGTCGGGGCGACGCTGGTGCCGCACGACCGCAACCCGATCGACGCCATCTGGGAAGACCACCCGGCAGCCCCCGTGGAGCCGGCTGAAATCCACCCCATCGCGTTTGCAGGCGAACTTGCCAAGGACAAGCTGGCGCGGCTCGCCGCCAGCATCGAGCACGACGGCGCGACGCACGCCGTGCTGACCGACCCCGCCTCCATCGCCTGGGCCTTCAACATTCGTGGCCGCGACGTTCCGCATACGCCGCTGGCGCTCGGCTTCGCCGTGCTCGCAGCCGACGGCAGCCATCGCCTGTTCATGGACCCGGCCAAGTTTTCACGCACGGTCGCCGCCTATCTGACGCAGCTTGCCGAACTGCATGCGCCCGGCGATTTCGAAACGGCGATTTCCGATCTGGCAAAAAGCGGCGCGAAAATCGCGCTCGACCCGGTGCTGGCGGCCGAGAAGCTGAAAATGCTGATCGAGGAACGCGGCGGCACGGTCGTTACCGCCGCCGACCCGGCACGCATCCCCCGCGCCACCAAGAACCAGGCGGAAATAACCGGCTCGCGCGCCGCACACCGCCGCGACGGTGCGGCGGTCACCAAGCTGCTCTGCTGGCTCGACCGCAAAAAACCCGGTTCGCTGGATGAAATAGCGGTAGTCACCAAGCTGGAGGAATGCCGCCGCCTCACCGGCGAGGAAACGCAGATGCCACTGCGCGACGTTTCCTTCGACACGATTTCCGGCGCCGGCCCGAACGGCGCGATCATGCATTACCGCGTCTCGCGCGCCACCAGCCGCAAGCTTGGCGAGGGCGAACTGTTCCTGCTCGATTCCGGCGCGCAATATCAGGACGGCACCACCGACATTACGCGCACCGTGCCGATGGGCCGGCCAAGCGAGGAAATGCGAGAGCGCTTCACGCTGGTGTTGAAGGGCATGATCGGCATTTCGACGCTGCGCTTCCCCGTCGGCACGCGCGGCTCGGAGATCGACGCGGTGGCGCGCGTGGCGCTGTGGAAGCATGGTTGCGATTTCGCCCATGGCACCGGCCACGGCGTCGGCTCCTACCTGGCGGTGCATGAAGGCCCGCAGCGCATCGCCCGCACCGGCACGGAAAAGCTGCTGGAAGGCATGATGCTTTCCAACGAACCCGGCTACTACAAGGAAGGCGCCTACGGCATCCGCATCGAAAACGTGATCCTGGTGACGCCGGCTTCCATGATCGATCGCGGCGACCTGCCGATGCACGATTTCGAGACACTGACGCTCGCGCCCATCGACAAGCGCCTGATCGTGGCCGACCTTCTGACGCGCGAAGAATTGCAATGGCTGGACGCCTACCATGCCCGCGTTCTGGCCGAAATCGGCCCGATGCTGGACGGCGAGACGCTGGCGTGGCTGGAACAGGCGACAGCGCCGCTGCCGCACGACGAAAAAGGCTGACACCTTCTTTTCAGTGCGTCCTTCGAGGCTCGCTTTGCTCGCACCTCAGGATGAGGAGGTCAGCGCAAACCGCCCTTATCTTGCACGCCCCTTGAGATGAGGAAGATCAGCACCAACCGCCCTCATCCTGAGGTGTGAGCGGAATCTTTGTCGGACATCACAGACGACACGGAGCGCACAAAGACCCCTCATCCTGAGGTACGAGCAAAGCGAGCCTCGAAGGACCCACAATATCTCATCCCACAAACTGTCGGCAAATAATCAACACGGCAGCACCGGCCAGGAACATCGTCATCAGGCCGCCGCGCAGCGAGGCGAGCGCCGTCACGATCAGGGCCGCCCATTCGGCGGGACCGGCCGTCAGCACCGCAGGCGCGACCAGCGTAGTCAGAACCGCGGCCGGCACCGCATTCAGCCCGGCTTCAACGCGCGGGTGGATGGTTTCGAACCGCGAAATCACCAGATGCCCGCCGATGCGGGTCAGGTAGGTCGCGACCGCCGCAAACAGGATGATCCAGACGGTGGTGCTCATACTTCCTGCTCCGTCGCCAGCGGGCGCGTGACGCCGCTGTGATGCGGCGGCAGGATGACCGCCAGCAGCACGCCCGCCAGCGCGCCCACGGTTACATGCCAAGGCGAGCCGATCGTCTTGTAGGCCAGGATCGATGCCGCCGCGCTGACGACGACCACCGGCAGCCACAGCGGCCGCTTGCGAAAGCCCATGACAAGCCCGAGAAAATAGATCGGCAGCAGGAAATCGATGCCAAGTGCTGCGGTATCGGGGATCAGCTTGCCGAGCAGCGCCCCGATCACGGTTTCGGCCACCCAGAATACATAGACCGGCAGGCCAAGACCCAGATACCAGACGAAGCCGACCTGCTTGCCCGCCTCCGCCCTCGCCTCGGCGATGGCGAACTGCGGATCTGTCAGGATGAAATAGCCGCAAGCCTGCTGCACGAGCGGCCAGTGCGCGATGCGCCGCCCGATGCCTGCCGAATAGAGCACATGGCGAAAATTCACGGCAAAGATCGAAAGTACGATCAGCCACGGCGCGACATGATGGCCGAAGAGTTCGATGCCGACCATCTGGCTGGCGCCGCCGAACACGGTGGCGCTCATCAGGAAGGCCTCGAACACCGAAAACCCATTGTCGATGGCCAGCGCCCCGAACAGCATGGCGAACGGCGCCGACGCCACCACGACAGGCAGGGACAGGCGCACGCCCTGCCAGAAATCGCTGGCCGCCGAGTTTTCAGTCGTATCCACAGGCATGCGCCACTCCATTGAGGGCCGCTATGTAGGATTCGCCACCCGGCTTGTCACACGAATTCGCTTGACCCAAGCAATCAGCGGAAGTGATGCGAGGAGAGACGGCAGTCCGGCTATCGCTGACCGGCCTTGGCTTCGATCGCCCTGCCCCATTCCAGCAACGGCCTGGCGCGTTGCGTAAACTCCATTAATTCATCGACCAGCGCCGGTCTGTGGATACCGTTCGGGTCGATGGTGTGGCGAACGACGAAATTCCGGTTGCGAATGGCCGCGCCGAGGTCGGCATCCGCCACAGGCTCGAAGCCGCGCGGCAGGCGCTTCAGGCACCCCTCAGGGTCCAGTTCCAGGCCATTTTCGCGCAACGAACGGACCACCGCGCGGAATTCTGTCGGACGGTTCGCGATGGCCTGCCGCATTGCCAGCAACAACGCCGCCTCCGGTCCCCACCAGGCGATCGCGGCATAGCAGCGCTCAAGCCCGATATGGACGAAAAAGACACCCTGTTCCATCTTGGTGCCGTCGTGCGACAGGATCGCCGACAGGTGTCGGTTGTAAGGCCGTTTATCCTTGGCGAAGCGCACATCGCGGTTGATGCGGAACAGCGATTTCTTGCGGTCGCCCTTCAGCCCCAATCCGGCTGCCGCAAACCGCGCGGTCAACGTATCGACCAGGTCGCCCAAAGGCTCGCGCAGTTCGCGCTCGAACAGATCCTTGTTTTCAAGGAACCATTCCCGGCTCTGGTGAAAGTCGAGCGCCTTCAGGAAGGGAATGGCCTTTTCGCCAAAACCTTGAAAGTCGCCCACCGTCAGGTTCCCTTGCCGATCCGCTCGAACCACGCGTCCTCGTCTATCACTTCGATACCGAGTTCGGCGGCAAGCTTGAGCTTCGATCCGGCGCCCGGCCCGGCCACGACGAGATCGGTCTTCTTCGATACCGAGCCGGCAACCTTGGCGCCCAGCCTTTCGGCCATCGCCTTGGCTTCGTCACGCGACATTTTCTCGAGCCCTCCGGTAAACACCACGGTCTTGCCGGCAACCGGCGACGAGATATCGCCGACCGGTTCCTCGTCCAGCGGCGTCACCTCGGCCAGCAGCGCGTCGACGACCTGCCGATTGTGTTCCTCGCCGAAGAAATCAACAACCGCCTCGGCCACCACCCCGCCTATGCCGTTGATGCCGTTCAATTCCTGCCATGCAGTGTTTCCGGAATCGCCCTTGCCCTGCGGCATCACCGCGTTTTGGCCGGCCTCGCGAAGGGCTGCGAAGGACAGGAAATGGCGAGCGATGCGCTTGGCGTTGGTTTCACCGACATGGCGGATGCCCAGCCCGAAGAGGAACCGCGAAAACGCGATTCTGCGCCGATCGTCGATGGCCGCATAAAGCTTGCCGACCGATGTCGCGCCAAAACCGTCGATATTTTCCAGCTTGGTCAGCGAGACCGCCTGCCGCGCCTTCAACGTAAAAATGTCGGCGGGCGACTGGATCTTGAGTGCCGGGTCTTCGGCGTGGAAGAAGAACTCGATCTGCTTTTCGCCCAGCCCTTCGATGTCGAAAGCCCCGCGCGAAACGAAATGGCGAAGCCGCTCCACCGCCTGCGCCGGGCAGATCAGCCCGCCGGTGCAGCGCCACACCGCCTCGCCCTCCTCGCGCGCCGCATGACTGCCGCAAGCCGGGCAGACATGCGGAAATTCGTAAGGCACGGCGTTTTCAGGGCGCTTTTCCAGTACCACGTCGAGAATCTGCGGAATGACGTCGCCAGCGCGCTGGATAAGGACCGTATCGCCGACCCGGATGTCGCGGCCGTCGCGGATCGGCTGGCCGCTATTGCCGATGCCCTTGATGTAGTCCTCGTTGTGCAGGGTCGCGTTGGTCACCACCACGCCGCCGACCGTCACCGGTTCCAGCCGCGCCACGGGCGTCATCGCTCCGGTGCGGCCGACCTGAATGTCGATACCGTTCAGCACCGTCATCGCCTTTTCGGCGGCAAATTTATGCGCGGTCGCCCAGCGAGGACTGCGTGAGCGGAATCCCAACCGTTCCTGCAGGTCGAGCCGGTCAACCTTGTAGACGACGCCGTCGATATCGTAGGGGATCTCGGCTCGCTCGGCCTCGATGCCGTGATAGTGCGCGAGGATTTCCTCAACCGAACTGCAGCGCACCATCCGGTCGTTGATCGCAAAACCCCAGTCACCGAACCGTTTGACCACGTCGTACTGCGTTTGCCCAAGCGGCGCGCTGGTTTCGCCCCAGGCATAGGCGAAGAACCGCAGCGAGCGCGAGCGCGTCACTTCCGGGTCTTTCTGGCGCAGGCTGCCGGCAGCGCCGTTGCGCGGATTGGCGATTGTCTGGCCGGTCTCGGCAAGCCGCTTTTGCAGCGCGAAGAAATCGTCGCGGCGCATATAGACCTCGCCGCGCACCTCCACCACGTCCGGCGCGTCCTTGGGCAGGTGATCGGGAATTTCCCCGATGGTGCGGATATTGGCGGTGACGTTCTCGCCAGTGGTGCCGTCGCCGCGCGTCGCCGCGCTCACCAGACGCCGGTTCTCGTAGCGCAGCGACATCGAAAGCCCGTCGATCTTCGGCTCGGCGGTAAAGACGATCCTGTCGTCAGCCGGAAAGGCGAGAAAGCGGCGCACGCTGACCACGAAGTCGCGCACGTCCTCGTCGGAAAAGACGTTGTCGAGCGACAGCATCGGCACGGCATGGACCACCTTGCCGAACGTGCCGGAAGGTGCGGCGCCGACCTTTCGCGACGGCGAATCCGCGCGCACCAGATCGGGAAAGCGCTGCTCGATGGCAAGGTTGCGCCGCCGCAGCGCATCGTATTCGGCATCCGAAATCGTCGGGGCGTCTTCGGCATGATAGCGCAGATCGTGGCCTGCGATTTCGTTGGCCAGCCGCTCCAGTTCGGCAATGGCCTCGCTTTCAATTAGGGTATCGACGGATTGTTCGGGCATGGCTTCGATCCCAAAATTGGAGCGTAACAATAAATCAGATTTGGGTTGAGGCGAGAGCCCTCATGTAAAAATCGTAGGAGAACAGCAGGATACTGCCATCTCCTGAATCAATTTCTCATCCCGCACGGCTCAGGAAGCCGCAGCCGTATTTTCCCTGAGCAGCCGCTCCGCGGCGGCGCGGGCTTCGACGGTGATGGTAGCACCGGCCAGCATGCGGGCGATTTCCTCTTGCCGCGCCGTCATGTCCATCTCGGCAATGCCGGTTGCGACCCGGTCCGCGCCACCGGACTTGGAAATGAGGAAATGCGTCGCCGCGCGTGCCGCCACCTGCGGCGCATGCGTCACCGACAGCACCTGTACCCGCTGCGATAGACGCGCCAGGCGCTGGCCGATGGCGTCGGCAACGGCACCGCCGACGCCGGTATCGATCTCGTCGAACACTAGAGTAGGTGCGGAGCCGCGATCGGCGAGCGCCACTTTCAGCGCCAGAAGGAAGCGCGAAAGCTCGCCGCCGGACGCCACCTTCATCATCGGGCCGGGGCGCGTGCCGGGGTTGGTGCGCACCCTGAATTCGACGCTGTCGATGCCCTCTTCCATGCGGCTGCCGGCTTCGCTGGTCAGGCCAACAATGAATTCGGCCCGCTCCAGCTTCAGTGCCGGCAGTTCGGCCATCACCGCCTTGGTCAGTCCAGCGGCAGCGCCATGGCGAAGCGCCGAAAGATGGGCTGCGGAAACGTCATAGGCGTCGCGCGCGGCCGCAGCCTGTTTCTCCAGCTCGTGCAGCCGTCCCTCGCCAGCATCCAGATCGGCAAGATCGGCCGACATCGTATCGCGCAGCTGCGCCAGATCGTCGACGGGAACGCCGTATTTGCGCGAGGCGGCACGCAGCGAAAACAGCCGCTCCTCGGCCTTCTCCAGACGTTGCGGATCGTATTCGGCAGCCCGCAGCGCCGCCTCCACGCCCGACTGTGCGGCGTCCAGCGACAGCATCGCCTCGTCCAGCGAATTGACCACCTCGTCGAGCAGACCCGGCGCATCCGTCAGCTTGCGCTGGAGGCGGCGAAGCAGGCTTGCCAGTTGCGGCAGGGGCGAAGCGGGGCCTGAAAGCACGTCCTGCGCATCCTGGATTTCAGACGCGATCTTTTCGGCCCGCATCATCGAGGCGCGCAGTTCTGCCAGATCGGTTTCCTCGCCCGGCTGCGGGTCGAGCCGTATGAGTTCGGCCACCGAGGCGCGCAAATAGTCAGCCTCGCGCGCGGCTGCCTCCACCTTGGCGCGATGGCGCGCAAATTCCTGCTCGGCCGCGCGCCAGAACCGCCAGGCTTCCGCTGTGGAGCGCGCCGCCCCGACATGGCCGCCGAACGCATCGAGCAGGTCGCGATGCGCGCCCGGATCGACCAGCGCGCGCTCGTCGTGCTGGCCGTGTATTTCCACTAGCGCATGGCCGATGTCGCGCATCAGAGTAACGCTGGAGGGCTGGTCGTTGACGAAGACGCGGGTGCGCCCGTCCGCCGTCTGCAAGCGGCGCAGGATGATGTCGCCATCGTCCTCGATGGCGTTGTCGGCCAAAAGCGTGCGGGCGGGATGGTTACGCGGCACGTCGAACACGGCCGTTACCTGGCCTTGGCTCGCGCCATGGCGCACCAGCGAGGCGTCGCCGCGCGCGCCAAGCGCCAAGGACAGGGCATCGAGAAGGATCGACTTGCCGGCGCCCGTTTCGCCGGTCAACACGGAAAGGCCGGACGAAAAGTCGATGTCCAGTTTTTCGATCAGAACGATATCGCGGATCGACAGCCTGGCGAGCATTGGCCGTCAGGCGCCGGTAATCAGTTTCCCGGCCTTGGAAATCCACGAGCCGGCATTCTCGCGCGGCGCAAGCCCGCCGCTCTGCAGCAGCTTGTAGGAATCCTTGTACCACGGGCTGACGGGATAGTTATGCCCAAGCACGGCCGCCGCCGTCTGCGCCTCGTCGGTCAGGCCCATCGCATAATAGGCTTCGACCAGCCGCGAAAGCGCTTCCTCGACATGGCGCGTGCTGGAGTAGTTCTCCACCACGGCGCGGAACCGTTTGATGGCCGCGATATATTCGCGCCGCTCGAGATAATAGCGGCCGATCTGCATTTCCTTGCCGGCCAACTGGTCGTTGGCGAAACGAACCTTGGCCTTGGCGTCCTCGACATATTCCGAATCGGGCCAGCGCGTGACCAGGTCCTGCATCACCTGCAAGGTCTGGCGGGCTTCCTTCTGGTCCTGCGTGACGTCCTTGATCTGCCGGAAATAGCTGAGGCCGATAATGTACTGGGCGTAGGCCGCGTCCGGGGTCGAGGGATAGAGGGTCAGATAGCGCTTGGCCGAACCGATGGCTTCGTCGTAATTGCCTTGGCGGTAATCGGCAAATGCGCCCATCACCATCGATTTGCGGGCGAATTCCGAATAGGGATGCTGGCGGTCGACCGCGTCGAACTTCTTGCTCGCCTCCTCCAGTCGCCCGGCATTGAGATTGGCCAGGCCCTGATTGTAGAGCACATCGGCAGGTTCCGTCTGCTCGACGTAAGTCGACAGGTCGATGTCCTTTTCCGACGACATGCACGCCGACAGCAACAGCGGCGCGGCAGCTACGGAGAGCGCCAGAAAGACGGAGCGCGCGGGATTGTTCGATTGCGCCGAAGCCTTCGAGTGGCCCGTTCTTTGGAAAAACATGATCCGGTTTTGCCCTTTCGGCGCGATTTCTCTCGTCGGCACGCAGCCATAGCCCATAACAGCCTTGCGCGGCAACGCTATCGTCCGGCAATCGTGCATTTTTGTGGCCGGCTCAAACAGCGTCGGCACTTATGCGATTTGGGTCGCCCGTGGTGCATCCTTGCAACAGGTGGCGTACCGTTATCCGTCCAGCTCAAAGCGTCCAGGGTGCGTAGACAGGTCCGCTCACCGCGCTGATCTCGACGGTGCGGCCGCGTTCATGCCGCGTCGTCTCGACAATCTCGAACGCGGTGCGGTCCGATAAGAGACGGCGCAGCGCGGCGGCATTCAGCCGGTGTCCGCCCCGGTAGGACCGGAAGCAGCCGATGAACCGCGCCCCGGCCAGCGCCAGGTCGCCCATGGCGTCGAGCGTCTTGTGGCGCACGAACTCGTCGGGAAAGCGCAAGCCTTCCATGTTGATGACGCGGTTGTCGTGACCGATTACCACGGAATTTTCCAGCGACGAGCCCAGCGCATAGCCCGCCGCCCAAAGCCGCTCCACGTCCTTCATGAAACCGAAGGTGCGCGAGCGCGCAATATCGCGGCGAAATACATCGGCATTCATGTCGGAGGCAAATAGCTGGCGGCCGATGGCCGGGCTTTCGAAATCGATCTCGACCTCGAAGCGCGTGCCGGAATAGGGGCGGAACTCGGCCCACGATGCCCCGTTCTCGATGCGCACGGGCTTCGTCACGCGAATATAGCGGCGCTTGACCGCAAGCTGCTCGATGCCGGCCTGGTCGAACGCGTCGACAAAGCCTTCGGCGCTGCCGTCGAGGATCGGCACTTCGCCGCCCTCGATCTCGACCACGACGTTGTCGATGCCGTAACCGAACAGCGACGCCATCAGGTGTTCCACCGTCGCGACATGCTGGCCGGCGGGATCGCCGAGCATGGTGCAAAGATCGGTCGCGCCGACTTCGGAAACCAGCGCGTGAAACACATGCTCCGCCCCTTTGTCGTCAATCACGTGGAAGACGACGCCCGTGTCGGCGTCGGCAGGCAAAAAGTGAGCGCTGACCTGCTTCCCGCTGTGAACGCCGATACCGGTAAGCGTCACGCGCGATTTCAGTGTCGTCTGATAGTCGTGCAAATCGAGCCCCATGTGCCTTGGCTGCCGCTTTCGCCGATACCGGCTCTACGACATGCATACTCTAGAGCATCAGAACGATCCGAAAACCGTCGCCGCTTTTCAGCCCAATGCTCCTGGCAGCCGAGCTTTTTTCCCCGCCAAGCTCGCCAACCATTATTCCAGGTGGCGAAGATAATGGCGAGGCAGGCCGTCTCCAAATCACGGTTTTTATCCTGTTGTAACGGCGAAGGAGAAACCGGGCTGGGCCTAACCATTTATTTTACATGGATTATAAAAGTTAACGGGCGAACGGTTTCCCGTTCGCCCGCTTGTTTTTGTTGCCGTGTGCTAGCGGATCAGTTCGCTTGCCGGCGAAGGAAAGCCGGAATCTCCAACTGATCGTCTTCCTGAGCAGCCCGGCTCTGCGGTGTCAGACGGCCATGATCGTCCAACTGGCCGCGGCGCGGCGCGTAGAGTTGCGCCTCCTGGCTAGCCACGCGGCGCGCTTCCGGCGCTGCCTGGCGCAGGCGCGGTTCGCGCGGCTGGGCCGGCTGCAGGCGCGCAGGCTCCTCCTCGCGGCGGGTAAGCCCGTTAGTCAGCCGCTTGAGCAGACCCATCGGGCCCCGATCCTCCTGGTCGAGCGGATGCGCCTTGGCTTCCACCTCGGCCCTCACCTGCGGCGGGAAGTCCTCGACGCGCGGCATGCGCTGTGGCGCGGCGGCAATCGGCTGCGGCGCCTCGCGCGGAGCAGCCTGCTGAACCGCCTGTGCCGCCGCGAACTGCATCTGCGGCTGCGCGGGCGGTGCCTGGAACAGCTTGTTCACCGGCCGGAATTCATCGGCATGATGGGCAGGTGCTGGACGCGCCTGCGCCATCTCGGCGGCATTGGCCTCGGCCATCTGGATGGCCTCGGCGACCGGATCGCCGGCGATCTCATGCGCCGGCTGCTGGGCAACCGCTACCTGGCGGATTTCGGTGACCGGGGCAGCGGCGCGAACCGGAGCCGGCTTCTGTGTCGGCATGCGGATGGCGATAGGCGCGGCGGCGATCTGCTCGGCCGATTTGTCGATGCCGGTGGCCACGACCGAAACGCGGATGACGCCTTCGAGATCCTCGTCGAAAGTCGCGCCGAGAATGATGTTGGCGTCCTGGTCCACTTCCTCGCGGATACGGGTTGCGGCTTCATCGACCTCGAACAGGGTCAGGTCGCGGCCGCCGGTGATCGAGATCAGCAGGCCCTTGGCGCCCTTCATCGAGGTTTCATCGAGCAGCGGGTTGGCGATCGCGGCTTCGGCAGCGGCCATTGCGCGGCCCTCGCCGGACGCCTCGCCGGTGCCCATCATCGCCTTGCCCATCTCGCGCATCACCGAGCGGACGTCGGCGAAGTCGAGATTGATGAGGCCTTCCTTGACCATCAAATCGGTAATGCAGGCAACGCCCGAATAGAGCACCTGGTCGGCCATGGCGAAGGCATCGGCAAAGGTGGTCTTGTCATTGGCCAGCCGGAACAGGTTCTGGTTGGGAATGACGATCAGCGTATCGACGCATTTCTGCAATTCCTCGATGCCGAGATCCGCCGTCTTCATGCGGCGCTGGCCTTCGAAGTGGAACGGCTTGGTGACGACGCCGACGGTGAGGATACCCTTTTCGCGAGCGGCGCGCGCGACAACGGGGGCGGCGCCCGTGCCGGTGCCGCCGCCCATGCCGGCGGTGACGAAGCACATATGGGTGTTGGAAAGATAGTCGACGATCTCGTCGATGCACTCTTCCGCCGCAGCACGGCCGACTTCCGGCTGCGACCCCGCGCCAAGCCCCTCGGTGACATGCGCGCCAAGCTGGATCAGCCGCTCGGCCTTGGATGTGGTCAGCGCCTGGGCGTCCGTGTTGGCCACGACGAACTCGACCCCGCGCAGGCCGGCGGTGATCATGTTGTTGACGGCGTTGCCGCCGCCGCCGCCGACACCGAACACGGTGATGCGTGGCTTAAGCTCGGTGATGTCCGGCTTTTGCAAATTGATGGTCATTGTCCTCGTCCTTTGCCTTTCCCGCCGCTTCGCCGCCGCGGCCGCCTAATGGGGCTGTCCCCTGAAATTAAAAACTGTCTCGCAACCACTCGCCCATCCGGTACAGTCTCCCGCCCGTGCCCGTCATTTTCAGACGGGCCATTCCCTGTACTGGGCGGCTTTCGAACGCCGCCATCTGCGGATAGATCAAAAGCCCGACAGGCACCGAAAAGGCCGGACCCTTGGCCGCCTCCGGCAGGCCCGCCACGCCGAGCGGCCGACCGATGCGCACATTGCGCCCCAAAACCCGACGTGCCGCCTCCGGCAATCCGGCGAGCTGGCTCGCACCACCCGTAAGCACCACACGCTTGCCTACGACGCTGCCATAACCGGACTTGTTGATGCGATCGCGCAGCAACTCCAACGTCTCGTCGACGCGGGCGCGAATAATGCGCGTCATCATCGAGCGCGGCACCTGCGCCGCCACGTCGCCGTCCTCGCCGATCGGCTGGATCGTAACGAGATCGCGGTCGTCGGCGCTGCCCGGCAGGGCCGAGCCGTGCATGACCTTCAGGCGCTCCGCCGCCGCGATCGACGTCGACAGGCCTTTGGCCAGGTCCAGCGTCACATGATTACCGCCGATGGCAAGCGCGTCGGCGTGAACGAATTTGCCCTCGGCAAAAACCGAAATCGTCGTCGTGCCGCCGCCCATGTCGATGCAGGCCGCGCCCATTTCCAGTTCGTCGTCGACCAGCGCCGCCAGCCCGGCGGCATAGGGCGTCGCCACCAGCCGCTCCACCGACAGATGCGTGCGGTTGATGCACAATTCGAGATTGCGCATCGGCGCCGAATCGCCGGTCAGGACGTGCATGTCCACGCCGAGCGCGTCACCGACCATGCCGCGCGGATCGCGGATGCCGCGTTCGCCGTCCAGCGAAAACCCGACGGGAAGCGAATGCACGACCTCGCGCTCCGACTTGAGCGCCTGCTTGGCGCCGGCGGCAAGCACGCGCTTGACGTCGCCCTCGCCCGCCTCGTGACCGCCCAGATTGATCGTGGCGGAAAAGGTTTCGCTCATCAAGCGGCCGGCCGTCATGTTGACGATCAGCGAATCGACGGTCAGCCCCGCCATCCGTTCGGCAGCGTCCACGGCAAGGCGAACCGCATGCTCGGCCCGGTCGAGATCGACGACGACGCCCGACTTCACGCCTTCCGATTTCTGGTGGCCGATGCCAATTACCTGGATGCGATGCGAGCGCCCGCGCAACAGCTTGCCGTCTTCGCACGGCTTCAGCTTCGCCACGACGCAGCACACCTTGCTGGACCCGACGTCCAGCACCGTCAAGGTGCCGGACTGGTGCACAGAATCGCCATGGCCGCCAAGCCAGTTCATATTTTCGTCTCCGCCTTGCGCTTGGGGGATTTCGCCTTGGCCGTCAGCATCGCCTGCCTGGCGGTCTGCGCCTCGGGCGAAAGCTGCACGACAAGCCTGTCGGAAAACCGCATGTCGACAGCAAGAATATCGCGTGCCAGAAGCCCGTCTTCCTGGTCGAGCGTAACCAGCCTGTCGATAGCCCGGTCCGCGCCGACTTCCGGCAATTTGACCGTAATGCCGTTTTCCAGCTTCAAGTCCCAGCGCCGCCCGGCAATGCTCACATAGCCTTTGACGCGCGTGGAAAGGTCGGGAAACTTGTTCATCACGGCAAGCAGTTCGGGAGCGTGCATCGGCGCATCGGCGCTAACGAAGAGGGGAAGCAAAGCCTGCCTGCCCCCAGAATAGGGCGTGATCACGCGGCCCGAGCGCTCGATGACCGAAAGCTCGCCGCCTTTTTGCCAGAGAGCGAAAGCCTGCCGCTCCTCGACATGGACCTCCAGCGTATGCGGATAGATTTTTCGCACCGTCGCCGCCTCGACCCAGGGAAGCGTCGCGATGCGGTCGCGCGCCGCGTCCACGTCAAAGCCGATCAGCGAAGTCCAGCCATCGAGGCCGAGACTGCCCAGAATATCGATTTCGGAGGTCTCGCGATTGCCGACCACCTTGATCTGATCGACCGCGAATCCGGTACGGGCGGTAAAGCCCTGCACGACGGCGTCGGCATGACCGCCGACATAGGCGCCGTAGGCGCTGCTCGACGCCAGCAATACCCCGGTCAGCGCGGTTGCCGCAAAGCGGGGCGGCGTAAAATCGCCATGCCCCAGCCGCGCGAGCATGCGCACCGGCCGACGAAGCAGCCGCGGCAAAACGAAGTGATCAAACGACAGGGTCACCCCGAACAGCGTCGGTCCGGCCGCAGCCCTTCTTCCCTGACGCCAATTCACCGCAGACAAGACGCGTCCTCCACCATCCAACTCAACAACTCGCCGAATGAATGCCCAGCCTGGGCGGCGATCTCAGGCACCAGCGACGTGGGCGTCATGCCCGGCTGCGTGTTGATTTCCAGCCAGACAATTTCGCCATTTTCCGAATGACGGTCGTCGTAACGGAAGTCAGACCGGGAGACGCCCCGGCAGCCGATCGCTTGGTGAGCCTTGAGCGACAGTGTTTGTATTTTTTGGTAAATATTCGGTAAAATTTTTGACGGGCATTCGTGCTTTGAGCCTCCGGCGACATATTTCGAATCATAATCGTAGAAGGAATGGCCGGTCGGAATGATCTCGCAGACGCCGATGGCCACATCGCCCATGACCGCACAGGTCAGCTCGCGTCCATGCACATAGCGCTCCACCATGACGCGGTCGCCAAATCCCCATTCCTTGGAGGAAATAAGCTGCGGCGGATGGGTCTGCTCCTCCTGCACGATCACGACACCGAAACTGGACCCCTCATTGACCGGCTTGACCACATAGGGCGGCTTCATCGGGTGCTTGTCGCGAATGTCGAAACGGTTGACCACTTTCGATTCCGCCACCGGAATCCCGGAAGCCTTGGCAATCTTCTTGGCCTGTTCCTTGTCCATCGCCAGCGCCGAGGCCAGCACGCCCGAATGCGTGTAGGGAATGGCCAGATATTCGAGGACGCCCTGGATGGTGCCGTCCTCGCCGAAAGGGCCATGCAGCGCGTTGAAGCAGACGTCGGGCTTGAGCGCGAGAAGCACGGCACCGACGTGACGCCCGACATCGACGCGCGTGACCTTGTAGCCTTCCTGCTCGAGCGCTGCGGCACAGGCGTTTCCAGAAGAGAGCGAAACAGGCCGCTCCGACGAAAAGCCCCCCATGAGAACCGCAACGTGCTTGTTTTTCATTGCCCGTCTTCCCCTTTGCGGCGGGTTTTCAATCGGCGTTCCGCTGAAGTGAGTCCGAGTCTCCCGGCAGGTTGCCCCTCCAGACGGAAAACGCTTTAACGCGTCGTTACGACTCAAATCAGGAAACGCTTTAGGGCAGAGAATCAGAGAGTTGATTCGGTGGCAAGGGCTTACGATTCCCGGCGATTCACTTTCGGGAGATTTCGTGACAAAAAGTGACCGATTGAGTCTTTTCCACCACGGTTGCGCAGAAGCTAAAGTAGCTGGCCCAAAAATTCCTGCACGGCATGGCCGGGCCGGAAATTGCCGATGCGCTTGATTTCCCACTGCAGCCTGATGCCGGAATGCTCCAGCACCCGCGTCCGCACCGTCTCGCCCAGATATTCCAGTTCGTAGCCGGTAGCCGATCCCGTATTGATCATGAAGTTGCAGTGCATCGGCGACATCTGCGCGCCGCCCACCATCAGCCCCCGGCATCCGGCCTCGTCGATCACCTTCCAGGCGGAATGCCCTTCCGGGTTCTTGAAGGTGGAGCCGCCGGTCTTTTCGCGGATCGGCTGCACCGTCTCGCGGTGATGCTGCACCGCATCCATCGCCGCCTTGATCGCATCCTTGTCCTCGGCAAAGCCTTCGAAAACGGCCGAGACGAAAATGAAATCGGCCGGTGCCGACGAGTGGCGGTAGGCGTAGCCCATGTCGGCATTCGACAGCGTATGGAGATTGCCCTTGCGGTCGAGCGCGCGCACTTCGACGACACGCTCCCGCGTTTCGACGCCGTTGGCGCCGGCATTCATCCGGAGCGCCCCGCCGATGGCGCCGGGAATGCCGTGGTAGAAATGAAACCCGCCAATGCCGGCTTCATGGGCCACAGTTGCGAGGCGCTTGTCGGGAATGGCGGCCCCTGCCCGTATGCGCGTCGGCGAAAGCACTTCCGCCTCGCCGAACCCCTTGGCCGACAGCCGGATGACGAAGCCCGGAATGCCGCCATCGCGCACCAGAAGGTTGGAGCCGATGCCGACCACCATCAGCGGCACGTCTTCCGGCACAGCCTTCAGGAAGGCGGCAAGGTCTTCCTCGTCCGCCGGCTGGAACAGCGCATCGGCCAGCCCGCCTGCGCGAAACCAGGTGACCTTGTCCATTTCGGCATTTGGCGTGATACGCCCGCGCAGTCCGGCAAACCGGTCTCCCAGTGAGGCAAGGAGCGTTTCGCCGCGCGTCATGATCCGTTCAAATCCTTGGGCAGCGCATAGGCCCATTGCGTGATGTTGCCCGCGCCGAGAAAGATGACGAAATCGCCGGGCTTGGCCAGTTCGCACACAATCGGCGCAATCGCGGCCGGCCCCTCGATGTAGCGGGCGTCGCGGTGCCCGCTCGCCCGTATGCGCGCCACCAGCGCCTCCGAGGTCGCGCCTTCGATCGGGTCTTCGCCCGCCGTATAGACCGGCGCGACCATCACCGTGTCGGCATCGTTGAAGCAGGTGGCAAAATCGTCGAACAGGTCGTGGAGCCGGGTGAAGCGGTGCGGCTGGGCGATGGCGATGACCCTGCCCTTGGTTGATTCGCGCGCGGCCTTCAGCACGGCCTTGATCTCGACCGGATGGTGGCCGTAGTCGTCGAAGATATCGACGCCGTTCCACACACCGGTGTGGGTGAAGCGGCGCTTGACGCCGCCGAAGGAGGAAAGGCCCTTCCGGATCGCCTCGGGCGACAGGCCCAACTCATGCGCGACCGCAATCGCGGCGGTCGCATTGGAGACGTTGTGGCGACCCGGCATCGGTAGGCGCAAGCCCGCGATTTCCGTCTGGCCGCCCTTGCGGTCGCGGATCACCACGTCGAATTCGGAAGACGCGCCGTCCATGCGGTGGTTGCTGAAGCGCACGTCGGCCTGCGCGTTCGCGCCATAGGTGATGACGCGCCGGTCCTCGATGCGGCCGACCAGCGCCTGCACTTCCGGATGATCGGTGCACATGACGCCGAAGCCGTAGAACGGCACGTTTTCGACGAACTGCCGGAACGCCTCGCGCACCGCGTCGAACGAACCGTAATGGTCGAGATGCTCGGGATCGATATTGGTGATGACGGCGATGTCGGCCGGCAGCTTCAGGAAGCTGCCGTCGCTCTCGTCGGCCTCTACCACCATCCACTCGCCGTCGCCCATGCGCGCATTGGTGCCATAGGCGTTGATGATGCCGCCATTGATGACGGTCGGATCGAGCCCGCCGGCATCGAGCAGCGTCGCCACCATCGAGGTCGTCGTGGTCTTGCCATGCGTGCCGCCGATGGCGACCGCCTGGCGAAAGCGCATCAGTTCGGCCAGCATTTCGGCCCGACGCACGATGGGCAAGATCCTTTCGCGCGCGGCCATCAGTTCCGGGTTGGATTTCTTGATCGCGGTCGACACCACCACCACCTCGGCGTCGCCCAGGTTTTCGGCGGCATGGCCGACGAAACATTCGATGCCCTTGTCGCGCAGGCGCTGCACATTGGCGCCGTCGGCCTGGTCGGAGCCCTGCACCTTGTAGCCGAGATTATGCAGCACCTCGGCAATGCCGCTCATGCCGATGCCGCCAATGCCGATGAAGTGCACAAGCCCGATCGTCTGCGGCATTTTCATGGGCGCACCTCTTTCTTGAATTCCGCTGCTGATTTGCCTGACGCAATAGCCTCTGTCAGATCGGCGAGCAACTGCGTAGCGTTTGGCTTTCCGGCCGATTTCGCCGCCGCGGCCATGACGCCAAGCTTTTGCGGGTCGTCCATGAGATCGCCGATCAGGGCAGCGACCCGCTCCGGCGACAGCGTCGACTGCGGATGCACTTGCGCCCCACCCGCCGCCGCAAGTGCGGCCGCATTCGCCGCCTGGTCATGGTCGAGCGCATGCGGATAGGGCACCAGCAAGGCCGGCCGGCCGATGACGGCGATTTCAGACACGGTGGATGCTCCCGAACGCGAGACCACCAAATGCGCCGCGGCCAGCAGCCCGGCCATGTCGGTGAAAAACGGCGACACCTGTGCATCGACGCCAAGCGCTGCGTAGGCTGCCTTGACCCTGTCGGCGTCCTCGGCTCTCGCCTGCTGCCTAATGATAAGCCGCTTGCGCCGGTCTTCGGGCAACAGCGCCACGGCGGCCGGCACCGCATCGGAAAAGAATTGCGCGCCCTGGCTGCCGCCAAACACCAGCAGGCAAAACGGCTCGCCGGCAGCGGACGCCGCGTAGGGTGTCCTTGCCGCCTCCAGCACCGCCGGCCGCACCGGATTGCCGGTGGTGACGGTCTTGCTCCCGGCTGCACTTTTGTCTTCCGGCAGAAATCCGCCGGCAATCGCGCTCACCCTTCGCGCCAAGGCGCGGTTGGCGCGGCCCATCACCGCGTTCTGTTCATGGATCAGCGTCGGTACTTTGCGCCTTGTCGCGGCATAGAGCGGCGGCAGCGTCGGATAGCCGCCGAAACCGACGACGACATTCGGCTTCAACCGGCCAATGAGCGCGGATGCCTGGCGAACGCCTCGCCAGATTTTCCAGAATGCGCCGATCAACGCCAGCGGGTTCTTCGAGCCGAAGGTGGCGGAACGGATCGGATGGATGGCGACGGCCGGAAACTGGCCGGCAAACCGCCCAGCCCGGTCGTCGGTCGCCAGATGCACGCTCCAGCCGCGCGCCGCCAGTTCATGCGCCAGCGCTTCAGCCGGAAACAGGTGGCCGCCGGTTCCGCCGGCCGCCAGCAGGATCGTTCCCTTGCCCATGAAAGCCCTATTCCGCCGGCATTGCCCGCGACGCGGCGGAATACCCCATCTGCATGCGCTTTTCAGGCTTCCTGCGTGTCAGCGCCAGCACCATTCCCATGGAAAGCGCGATGGCGATCTGCGAGGAGCCACCATAGGAAATAAAGGGCAGCGTCATGCCCTTGGCCGGCATCAATTGCAGGTTCACGCACATATTGATGACCGACTGCAGGCCAAACACGGTGACAAGACCGCCAACCGCATAGCGGGTGAAATCGTCGTGCTCCTTGAGCGCGGTATTCAGGCCGCGCAACACGATGAAGCCGAAGATCACCATGATGAAGAAGCACATGATAAGGCCGAACTCCTCGCCCGCGACCGCGAACACGAAATCGGCATGGCTATCGGGAATGACGCGCTTGATCGTACCCTCGCCCGGCCCGACCCCGAACCAGCCGCCATGGATCAGCGCTTCCTTGCCCATATCCACCTGGAAAGTGTCACCCTCGCCGGTCATGAACCTGTCGATGCGGCCGGCGACATGCGGAAACACTTCATAGGCGGCGAACACGCCGCCTATGCCGGCAGCGCCCAGCATGACGATCCATACCCATGAGAGGCCGGCCATGAAGAACATCACGCCCCAGGTGCCGGCGACGAGCATGGTCTGGCCGAAATCCGGCTGCGCCACCAGAAGCGCAACCACCAGCGCCACAAGGATCATGGCGAACAGATTGCCGGGAATATCGGGCCGTCGCTTGTGTTCGGAAAACAGCCACGCACAGATGATGACAAAGGCGGGCTTGAGGAATTCGGACGGCTGGACCGACAGGCCGGCGAGCGAGACCCAGCGGCGCGCGCCCTTCACTTCTATGCCGATGTAAAGCACCGCCACCATCAGGACGAGCATCACGCACAACAGAGCCAGCGCCACGCGCCTTATCTGGCGCGGCTCCAGAAACGACACGGCCAGCATCACGCCGAGCGCTGGAATGGTGAAGATGATCTGGCGCTCGGCAAAATGGAAGGGACCGAGGCCGATGCGCAGCGCAACGGAAGGGCTTGCCGCAAAGGAAAGAATGATGCCAAGGCCCATCAAAGACAGGAACGCCGCCAGAAACCAGCGGTCGATGGTCCACCACCAATTTGCAACCGGGCTTGTATCGAGACGGCTGCGCTGTGCCATTAGTTTTGTGCTCCGATTGCCTTGACGCCATCAATAGCGCGCGCAGCTTGCCTGAAGGTAACGCCGCGAACCTCGAAATTCTTGAACTGGTCGAAGCTGGCGCAGGCCGGCGACAACAGCACCACCACCTCGCCGCTATCGTCGTTTTCGGCGTCGCGTGCGGCATGCTCGACAGCGGCCCCCAGCGTGCCCGATATTTCGTAGGGCACGGTCTCGCCAAGCGTCGCGGAAAAGGCAGGCGCGGCCTCGCCGATGAGGTAGGCCTTGGCGATGCGGGGAAACAGCCCGCGCAACGGTTCGATGCCGCCCTCCTTGGGCAGGCCTCCGGCGATCCAGTAGATGCGGGGAAAACTGGAAAGCGCAGGAGCCGCCGCATCGGCATTGGTCGCCTTGGAATCGTTGACGAACAGCACATGCCCTTTCTTGCCGACCTGCTCCATGCGGTGTTCCAGGCCCGGAAAGCTCTCCAGCCCCGACTGGATTTCACCGAGGTCCAGCCCGACCTTTAGGCAGGCGGCGACCGCGGCGAGCGCGTTTTGCGCATTGTGCTGGCCGCGCAGGGAACCGATGCCCTCGAGAAAGCCGATACGGCTGTAGCGCCCGTGAACCGCCTCCATGAGATCGCTGCCATCGGCAAAATAGCCGTCGGTCAGCGGCAGCCGCTTGGAAATGCGAATGACCTCCTTGCCGACACGCTCGAGCCGGTCGGCAATCTGGACGCACCAGCTGTCGTCGATGCCGATGATCGCGGTTTCGCTGCCAGCCACCAGCCTTTCCTTGATCGAGGCGTAGTGCTGCATGGTGCCGTGGCGGTCGAGATGGTCGGGCGTAAGGTTGAGCAGCACGCCCGCCGTGGGATTGATTGAAGGCGCGAGATCGATCTGATAGGACGAGCATTCGACCACGTAGTGGCGGCCTGGCTGCGGTGGGTCGAGCGTCATCACCGCACGGCCGATATTGCCGCCCATCTGGACGTCGCGGCCGGCTGATTTCAGGATGTGCGCGGTCAGTGCCGTCGTCGTCGATTTGCCGTTGGTGCCGGTGATCGCGATGAAGGGCGCGTCCGGCGCCGTGGCGATCCGCTCGCGGCAAAAAAGCTCGATATCGCCGATGATCTCGACGCCGGCGCCGCGCGCCAGTTCCACCGACCAATGCGGCTTCGGGTGCGTCAGCGGCACGCCGGGCGACAGGACGAAGGACGAAAACCGCGCCCAATCGGCGCCGCGCAGATCGCCGGTCGGGATACCCTCCGCTTGCGCCGTAGCGACGCTGCCCGGATTGTCGTCCCAGGCCAGCACGTCCGCGCCACCCTCGATCAGCGCGCGCGCCGTCGCGATGCCGGAGCCACCCAGTCCGAAGAGGCCGACACGCTTGCCTGAGAATGTTGCGGCGGGGATCACGGCCCGGTTCCTATCTGAGCTTGAGGGTGGAAAGGCCGACCAGCGCCAGGATGACCGCGATGATCCAGAACCGGATCACCACCTGGCTTTCGGTCCAGCCGAGCTTTTCGAAATGGTGATGGATGGGCGCCATCAGGAACACCCGCTTGCCCGTCATCTTGAAGTAGCCGACCTGAATTATAACCGACAATATCTCCACCACGAAGAGGCCGCCGACGATGACCAGCACGATCTCGTGCTTGGTCGAAACCGCGACCGTGCCGATCAGGCCGCCGAGCGCCAGCGAGCCGGTGTCGCCCATGAAAATGGCCGCTGGCGGCGCATTGAACCATAGAAACCCGAGCCCCGCGCCGATCACCGCGCCCAGCATCACCGCCAGTTCGCCGGTGCCTGGAACGAAATGAATCTGCAGATATTCGGCAAATACCGCGTTACCCGAGAGATAGGCAATTACCCCAAACGATGCGGCGGCGATCATGATCGGTACGATGGCCAGCCCGTCCAGCCCATCGGTCAGGTTGACGGCGTTGCCCGCGCCCACCATCACGAAGGCCCCGAACGGGATGAAGAACCAGCCCAGGTTGATGAGGAACTCCTTGGCGAACGGAAAGGTCAGCGACGACGAGAACGGTTCCTGCCCGGCATGCATGATCGCCCAGCTGGCGATGCCGGCGATCAGGAATTCAAGCGCCAGCCGGGCCTTGCCCGAAAAGCCCAGATGCGACTGCTTGGTCACTTTCAGGTAATCGTCGTAGAAGCCGATCGCGCCGAAACCGATGGTCACGAAAAGCACGACCCAGACATAGACGCTGCGCAGATTGGCCCACAGCAGCGCCGAGATGATGATGCCCGTCATGATCATCAGGCCGCCCATGGTCGGTGTGCCGGCCTTCTTGAAATGCGTCTGCGGGCCGTCCGCGCGGATCGGCTGGCCCTTGCCCTGCCGCAGCCGCAGCGAATTGATGATCGCCGGCCCGAAAATGAAGACGACGAGCGCCGAGGTAATCAGCGCACCACCGGTGCGGAAGGTGATGTAGCGGAAGACATTGAAGGCCGCGAAACGGTCCGCAAAATCAACGAGCAATGTCAGCATGCTATGTCTTTCCCCAAACCGGCTTCAGCGATCGCCTTGCGCCGGAAATTTCTTGAGCAGCGCGTCGACAAGTTTCGAAAAGCCGATGCCCTTGGACGATTTGACCATGACCACGTCGCCGGGGCCGATGGCGCCCATGAGCATCGGTTTCAATTCGTCGACGCTTGCGCGATAGGCGGTGGCGATGTCGCCGGGCAGCGCTTCGGCGAGCGCCTTCATTTCCGGCCCACCCAGGAACACGGTCTCGGTGCCGACGATCAGTTCGGCAAGGTCCGCATGCAGCTTGGCCGAGTGCTCGCCCAGTTCCAGCATGTCGCCGAGCACCGCGATGCGGCGGCCATTGCCCGCTACCGGCGTCGCGTTGAGCAGAGCCAGTGCCGCGGCCATCGAGGCGGGGTTTGCGTTGTAGCTTTCGTCGATCAACGTGAACGAGCCTTGGCCATGGCGCAGCACATGCCGCTGTCCCCGTCCGGCCTCGGCCGAAAGGCTGCCCAGCGCCAGCGCCACCTGGCCGACATCCGCGCCCGCAAGATGCGCCGCCCCTAGCACGGCAGCGGCATTCTGCACGATATGCCGGCCCGGCGCGCCGATGCGCGCGACGATTTCCTGCCCGCCGATGCTGGCGACAAGCGTGGAATGGTCCGCATGAAGCGCGAATTCGAGCAGCCGATAAGTCGCCCGCTTATGCTCGCCAAAGCCGGCAATATGCTCGACGCCCAGCGCCGTGGCCAGCTTCTCCAGAAGCTTCGAACGCGGATCGTCGCGGTTGAGCAGCGCTGTGCCGCCCGGTTCCAATCCCTCGAAAATCTCGGCCTTGGCCTTGGCGATCTCCTCCAGGTTGCGGAAGAAGCCGAGATGCGCGGCAGCGATCAGCGTGATGATGGCGATATGCGGCCGCACCATCTTGACCAGCGGCCTGATCTCGCCGGGGTGGTTCATGCCGATCTCGAACACCGCGTAATCGCAGTCGTCCGGCATCCGCGCCAGCGTCAGCGGCACGCCCCAATGGTTGTTGAGCGACTTGTCCGACGCATGCACCTTGCCCACGGTGGACAGAGTGTGGCGCAGCGCCTCCTTGGTGGTGGTCTTGCCGACCGACCCGGTAACCGCGATGATCTTCGCCTGCGAGCGGGCACGCGCCGCAACGCCCAGCTTCTCCAGCGCTTCCAGCACGTCCGGCACGACGATCATCGGGGCCGTCAGCAGCCGGCCGAGCGCCGGCAGCTTGCCCTCCGCAACGACCAGCACGCCGGCGCCCGCCTTGATCGCGGCAGTGGCGAAGTCGTGGCCGTCCATCGTCTCGCCCTTGATGGCGAAGAAGGCGTCCCCCGGCTGCAGGCTGCGCGTATCGATGGAAATGCCGCCGACGCCTTCCGGCATCGGCCCGAGCGGCCTGCCGTCCATGGCGGCGACCAGCGCCTCGCAGGACCACAAAAGGCTCATGCGGCACGATCCTTCAACGCCGCACGCACTTCCTCATGGTCGGAGAAATGAAGCGTTTCCGCCCCGATCGTCTGGCCTTCCTCGTGCCCCTTGCCGGCGACGATCAGCGTATCGCCGGCGTGAAGCATGGCGACCGCCACGTGGATGGCCTGTCGCCTGTCGCCGATCTCGATGGCGCCGGGGGCCGCAGCCAGGATGGCGGCGCGGATGGACGCGGGCGCTTCCGAGCGGGGATTGTCGTCGGTAACGATGGTGACGTCCGCCAGCCGCGTGGCGATCTCGCCCATGATCGCACGCTTACCCCGGTCGCGGTCGCCGCCGCAGCCGAACACCACGACCACCTTGCCGGTGGTAAAGGGCCGCACGGCAGCCAGCACGTTTTCCAGCGCATCGGGCTTGTGGGCGTAATCGACATAGACCGGCGCGCCGGCGGCCGTGGTGCCGACGAGGTCGAGCCGGCCCGGCGCGCCCTTCAATTTCTCCAGCGCAGCGATCGCGCGGGCGGTGGGCGTTCCGGTGGCGATGGCAAGGCCGACAGAGACCAGCGCGTTCGATATCTGGAAATCGCCGGCCAGCGGCAGGTCGATCTCGTGCAGGACGCCATCGGCTTCGACCTCCGCCCGCTGGCGGTGGCGCTCGTGCTCGACGCGCTTGAGCTTCAGGAAGGCCCCCTGCCGCCCGACCGTCAGCACGTCCAGCCCTGCCGCGCGCGCGGCGCGGATGGTCGGCTCCGACCATGGGTCGTCGGCAAAAATCACCGCCGGCGCGCCTTTCGGCAGCAGCGTATCGAACAGGCGCAGCTTGGCGCGGTGATAATCCTCGATGGTCGGATGATAATCCATGTGATCGCGGCCGAGATTGGTGAAGCCGCCGGCCTTCAGCCGCACGCCGTCAAGCCGGCGCTGGTCGAGGCCGTGGCTGGACGCTTCCATCGAGGCATGCGTCACGCCGGCCTGCGCCAGTTCGGCCAGCAGCCTGTGCAGCGCCACCGGATCAGGCGTGGTCAGCGAACCGTATTCGTTGCGGCCGGGCGCAACGACCCCGGTGGTGCCGATCGAAGCAGCCGACAGGCCGGCATGTTCCCAGATCTGGCGCGTGAAGGCTGCGACCGACGTCTTGCCGCTGGTGCCCGTCACCGCCACCATCGTCTCCGGTTGCGCACCGAAGAAACGTGCAGCGGCAAGCGCCAGCGCAAGGCGGGGATCGTCCACCGTCAGAACCGGAACCGACAGGCCGGCCAGTGTACTGTCTTTGGCGGCGACGACCGCCACGGCTCCGCGCCGGGCTGCATCGGTGGCATAGGCGGCGCCATCCGCCTTGGTGCCCGCCAACGCAAAAAACAGCGTTCCCGGCACGACCTGCCGGGAATCGGAGGAAATACCGGCAATCTCCAGGTCAAAGGACGCGGCGCCTTCGACGGGCAGGATACCGGCAAGTGCTTTCAGCTTCATGGAAATCCGTCGTCCCACCGTTTGCAAAAACGACGCGCTGTTGCCGGCGCGTCGAGGAGAATCACTCCATGGAAACCAGCGTTGCACCGTTTTCATGGCTGAAATCCGGCTTCACGCCAAGCAACGCCGCCGAGCGGGCAATGATGTTGTGGGCCATGACCCCGGCATTGTAAGCGGCGGTCCCGCCCATGCCCGGCTTTTCCGGCTTCGGCTCGTCGGCAATGGTCAGCACGATATATTGCGGATCGTCCATCGGGAACGCGGCAACAAACGCGTTGAAGTTCTTGTCCTTCGAGTAGCGGCCGTTGACCACCTTTTCCGCCGTGCCCGTCTTGCCGCCGACCCGATAGCCGGGAACCCGCGCTTTGCGACCCGATCCTTTTTCGGCGTTCAGGGCATAGACATAGCGCATCGCGTCGCTGGTCTTGTCGCTCACCACTTTCTTGGCAACCGTCATTGCCTGTTCTTGGCTACGCGCCAGGAAGGTCGGTTCGATGAGGTAGCCGCCATTCATTAAGGCGGCGCAGCCGACCGCCGTTTGCAGCGGCGTCGTCGAAATACCATGACCGAAGGCGATAGTGATCGAATTGATCAGCTTCCATACCCTTGGCTCCGTCGGGCGCGCGACTTCCGGCAATTCGGTCTGCATCCTATCCAGCAAGCCGAGGCGATGCAGGAATTCGCGGTGCCCTTCGATGCCAACCGCTTCGGCCTCCTTGGCCGAACCGATGTTGGACGAGTAGATGAAGACTTCCGGCACCGTCAGCCAACGGCCCTTGCCGTGAAAATCGTGGATGGTCTGGCCAGCGATGCGGATCGGGCGCGTCGCATCCAGTTTGCTCGCCAACGTCATTTTTCCGGAATCGAGCGCCATGGCCGTGGTGAAGCTCTTTAAGGTCGAGCCCATCTCGTAGAGGCCGGCCGACATGCGGTTAAGCTTGTCCTTGTCTTGCGCATTGTAAGGATTGTTCGGATCGAAATCCGGCACGGAGGCCATGGCCAGGACTTCGCCGGTCTTGACATTGAGAACGACCGCGCCCGCTGCGATGGCATGGTATTTTTCCATGCCGGTAGCGATCTCGTCATGCACGATGTGCTGGACGCGCAGGTCGATCGACAGCTTGACGGGCTCCAGATCCTTGGCGACCGCGAGACCCGACGCCTGGAGCGCGCTGAGGCCCTGATTGTCGATATACTTCTCCATGCCGGAGATGCCCTTATTGTCGATATTGGTCAGGCCGACAATGTAAGCCGAGGTGCTGCCGCTGGGGTAGAAACGGCGCTTTTCCGTGCGGAATCCGATACCGGGAATGCCCAGTTGCAGGATGTCGTTCTGCTGCTTGGGCGTCAGCTGGCGTTGCAGCCAGACGAAGCCCGCGCCGCTTTTCAGCTTGTGATAGGTCTGCTCGTAGTCGATTTCGGGGAGCACCGTTGCAAGTCGTTCGATGGCCTCGTCGGCATCGACGATATGGCGCGGCTCCGCAAACAGCGATGCCGTCTTGATGTCCGTGGCGAGCAATTCGCCGTTGCGGTCGACAATATCGGGCCGCGACGCCGTAACCCGGCTTGCCGGCGCGCCGGAATTGTCCGCATCCTGGAAGCCCAGATAGACGAGCCGGCCGGTGATGACCGCGTAAATGCCGAAGAAGACCGCCATGGTCATCAGCACGCGGGTCCTGGCCCTGCCGCCGGTTGCCTTGCGCGCCCCGTCGACGACGATGGAACCGGAGTCCTGGGCTTTTTCACTGCGCCGCAGCATTTTACCGATCATCATTGGATGCCTCCGGTAACGATCGCATCCTTGCCGTTTGCGGCCACGTCCGGCTGTTCGGCCATCAGCTTTTCGATGGTCAGCGTGCGCGGCGGCAACTGATCCAGACCAACGATCTGATGGCCGGTGACCGGGGCAAGTTCCAGTTGCGGTTGATAGATTGCCGCCAGCTTCTGCAGGCGTTCCGGCTGCGTCAGCAGGCTCCAGTCCGCCTTCAGCAGATCGATGGTGTCCTCTTCCGTATGAATTTGCGCCTTCAGCTTGTGCACCACCGCCACCTGGACTTCGGCGTTGCGCTTGATCGTGTAGGTCATGGCGGCAGCGGCGACCATGACCGCAATCAACACGATGTCACTGGTTCGAAACATGAACGCTTACCTCTCGCCCGACTGGCCGATGACTGGAAGTTTTGGAAGGCCGAAAATGGAAAAGTCGCCGGCGCGCGCCGGCGCATCGGTGCGGACCGCGGCCCGAAGCCGGGCCGAGCGCGCCCGGGGATTGAGCGCTATTTCAGCATCGCCGGGCGTTACCCCGCCGCCCGCCTTGAGAAAGGTCGCCGGCTTTTCCTGCACCTGCGGCATGTAGCGCGAACCGGAAGCGGCATCCGCACGGTCGGCGACGAAGCGCTTGACGATGCGGTCTTCCAGGGAATGAAACGTCACCACGACGAGCCGGCCACCGGGCCTCAACGCCCGCTCGGCGGCGAAAAGCGCCTTCGCCAATTCGCCAAGCTCGTCGTTGACATAGATGCGCAACGCCTGGAACACGCGCGTCGCCGGGTGGATTTTGTCGCCCGGCTTGCGGCCGACATGCGTCTCGATGGCGTCCGCGAGGTCGAGCGTGCGCTCGAACGGATGCTTTTCGCGGCGCGTTTCGATCATGCGGGCAATACGCCCGGCATGGCGCTCTTCGCCCAGAAAGCCGAAAATGCGTGCCAGGTCGCCGGCCTTGAAGCCGTTGACGACATCGGCGGCACTCACGCCCGCCTGCGCCATGCGCATGTCGAGCGGGCCGTCGGCGCGGAAGGAAAAACCGCGCGCCGCCTCGTCGATCTGCATGGAAGAAACCCCGATGTCGAGCACCACGCCGTCAGCACCTTCGACATGTTCGTCCAGCGTCGAGAATGGCGCGTGCACAAGCCGGAGCCGCCCGCCGGACTGGTCCTCAAGTGCCCTGCCCGCCGCGATCGCATCGGGGTCGCGGTCGATGCCTATTACATTTGCGCCGGTTGCAAGGATCGCCCTGCTATAGCCGCCGGCACCGAACGTGCCATCGACGATCACCTCGCCGGGCTTGGGCGCCAGCGCCTCCAGCACTTCGGCGAGAAGAACAGAAATGTGACGGGCCGGTCCGCTAGCGGCGTGATGGTCATCGCCATGGCCCGTCGTCATTCCGGTCGCTCCCTCGTCCCCTGCCGAAGCTGCAACAGCCGCGCCCGCGCCTGCGCCCCATAGGCGGCAAGCCGGTCCGGCTCCCACATCTGAAAAAAGCTCCCACGCCCGACAAAGGCCACCTCGCCTGCAATGCCGGTATGTTCGCGCATGAAATCGGTCACCGTGATGCGGCCGTCCTGGTCGAGTTTCAAAAACGTGCCGTCGCCATGGCAGAAGAACGACATATCGTGCGCCGTCTGCAAAAACGGGTCTTCCTGCGCGATGCGCTGCTCGTAGCGGTCGAGCAGGTCGAGCCCGCCGACATCCATCGCCGGGATATCCAGGCAACGCAGCGCATAAAGCTCCGAGTAGCCGCGTTTCTGCACCACCGAGCGGAAATGCGCCGGCACGGAAACCCGCCCCTTGGCATCGATCCGGTTGACGGCGCTCGACAGAAAACGGTCCATGACGCCTTGCGATCGCCTGGGCAACCGCACCCTTCCCCAGTTTGCCGCCAGCGCGGTCGCGAGGCGGTTTCATGCTCTTTTCGCCATCGTCCGCGCAGCTGGAAATCGGCAAACGCCCGGCCACAGCGGCGGCCCGAGTGGCGTACGCTTCACCATCACACGAAACGAAGGCTTGAGTATCGAAACGGGATAACATGGGGCACTATGGGCGTCAACGGGAACAGCTAGGGTGGATCGGCATCCCGAGGCCGTAAAAACGGCTTTGGGGGCATTGTCGTCTTTATCCTCCATTAAGCCTAACGAAGCGTTTAGAAATGGCGTCGGGAACCCGCCATGGCTTGCCGCACGCCGCAAGCAGGCATAGCGTCGGCGCATTCTCATCAGAGTCCCAGGTTCACGATTGATGTCCGAAACCGCCAGGCGCGCCGCCGCCCTTCCCCACTTGCGCAACAAAAGCTTCGCCAAGGGCGACCCGATAGCGCTTCCGCTCACCATGGCCTCGATCTTCCACGCGCCGGGCGATGCCACCGGCTTCAACCAGTATGGCCGGTTCTCTAATCCGACATGGGCGGCGGTGGAGCATATGTTGGAGCATCTGGAGGACGCGCCATGCGTGGCGTTCCCCTCCGGCATGGCGGCGATTTCGGCGGTATTTTTCGGCCTACTCAAATCCGGCGACCGGGTGCTGCTGCCGTCGGACGGCTATCCGACATCGCGCGGCGTGGCCGACCGCTACCTGAAGGGCTTCGGCGTCGAGTGCGATGTGCGGCCGACGGCCTCGTTTCTGGACGGAGGCTTTGACGGCTATCGTCTGGCCTTCGTCGAGACGCCTTCCAATCCCGGTCTCGACATTTGCGATATCGCAGCCGTCGCCAAGGCAGCGCACGCCGCAGGCGCGCTGCTGGCCGTGGACAACACGACCATGACGCCCTTCGGCCAACGCCCACTCGATCATGGCGCGGACATCGTCGTTGCGGCCGATACCAAGGCGCCCAACGGCCATTCGGACGTGCTGTTCGGCCATGTCGCCAGCCGCGATCCCGAGATCGTCACCGCCATCCAGGATTGGCGCAAGACATCCGGCAGCATTCCCAGCCCCTTCGATGCCTGGATGCTGCATCGCGGACTGGAAACGCTCGACGTCCGCTTTGAGCGCATGTGCACAAGCGCCGGGCTGATCGCGCGGCGCTTGCAGGCGCATCCGGCCGTGCACAGCGTGCGCTATCCGGGCCTCGAAACCGACCCGTCGCACAACCTCGCCAGCGCCCAGATGGAGCGGTTCGGCTTCCTCATCAGTCTCATACTCGACACAGAAGACAAGGCCGAAGATTTCATCAATGGTTGCGCCCTGATGCAGGCGGCCACCTCGTTTGGCGGCGTCCATACTTCGGCGGAGCGCCGAACGCGCCGCGGCGACGCGGTTCCGCCCGGCTTCGTGCGCCTGTCGGTCGGCTGCGAGCCGGCGGAAGAATTGTGGAAAGCGTTCCAGGAATCGCTGGACCGGCTTTAAACGTCAGCCCTTGATCTCGTCCCGTTCGACGTTACGTCTGCCGTGCAGCACGCGAAGGATCTCCACGGCGTCCGTGTTCACACGGTAGAAGGTCAGATATCGCACATGCTGGAAGGCGCGAAGGAAGGCCTCGACCAACGACAATATGGCGAATGCCGGCCCCGATATCGTCACGCGCTGCACCGGAAAACGGATAAAGGGCGAGCAGACCCCAACGCTGCTCGAAGGCTTCGATAATCCTGAGCGCGGCATTCGGGCTTTTGCCTGCTGATATAATCGCCGATCTCCTCGACATCGACTTCCGCTCGCGGGAGCAGCCGGTATTTCACTCTTTCAGGCCTGCACCGGCAATCATGCCCAAATATTTAGCACGCAGCCGTTCCATGATCGGAGGGCCGTCCCGCGCAGGCCCGCTGTCGATGCCCTCCTGCACCAGCGTCCGCAACTCTTCGAGCGTGTAACCGAACAGGTCGCGCCTGTCCTTCCACTGTCGCAAGGCATCGCGCACGACCTCGCTTGCGGACGCATATTCGCCGGCGGCGACGACGTCGTCCACCGCCGCCGCAAGTTCCCGCGAAAGCGTGATGCTGCGTTTATCGACATGGCCCATGGCTTCGCTCCGTCATCGCTTTCCAATAATGGTACGATTAAATCCCACCATTTTCAAGAAGTGCGGTTTGCGTGTGCCAGGCCGACCGACACCAGGCTTGATTCAAATTCTCGATCGCTTGATTCAGAACGCGGGGAAAAGAAGCCAACGGATTGATACGCCGGAATAATCGCTTGGGAGAAAAAATGTCAGCTGGCCTGTAAGCCGGGTTTTGTATGGCCCTCTTCCCTTGCGGGGCGAGAACGTGGCGACCATTCATCTTGGACGCATGTTGCCATGCGCCTCACGCAACCTACCCGAACGGTGAGCCGGAAACAGCCCTCGAGGGTTTCCCCCCGCACCGTCCCTATTCGGTTTTGCTCCCGGTGGGGTTTACCGTGCCGCTCCTGTTGCCAGTCGCGCGGTGGGCTCTTACCCCACCCTTTCACCCTTACCCCGACGGACGATCTCCTTGCGGACACCGGCCGGCCGAGGCGGTTTACTTTCTGTGGCACTTTCCCTGGGGTCGCCCCCGCCGGCCATTAACCGGCACCGTATTTCCATGGAGCCCGGACTTTCCTCACCCACGGCCTTTCGGCGATTGTAGGTGCGGCCGCCCGGCCAGCTGACAGGGGCGTATAAAGGGGTTTGTCGCGGAAAACGCAAACGAAAAAGCCGACGGACGCCAGCGATCAGATGGACGTCCCGAGCCTCGCCATATGCACCTTGACCTTGCTGCAATAGGCGGACGACACCGGGTTCATTCGCTTCGCGGCGTGGCCGGCATTGTATTTGAGGATGGTGCCGCAGGTGGTGCCGCCGCCAAGGCCTTGCGCCATGGCCAGATACTTCATGCCGTATTTGATGTTGGTTTCCGGGTCGTAGAGCCCCTTGACCGAACCGCTATAGCCCATCATGCGCGCCGTCGCCGGCTTGATCTGCATCAGGCCGACCTCGCCGGCACTGCCCGTCAAATGCGGCCGATAATTGCTCTCGACCCTGATGACGGCCCGCGCCAGCGAGAAAGGCACACCATAGCTTGCCGCATAGCGCGCAACGATGGCGGAATAGGGAACCGCCGCCTTGGCGGATTTGGCTGCGTTCACCGGCCCGATTGACGCGGTGGTCGTTCTGTCGATGGCGGTCTTTTTTCTGGCGGCCTTGCGCTTGGCGGCCGCTTTTGCCGTCTTCGTTCCGGTCTTCTTCGCCACCTTTTGCTTTGTGGTCTTGTCGCCTGTCTTCTTGGCGTCGGCCGCCTTTGTCTTGTGCGCCTGGGCAGGGATGGCACCCTGATCCGTACGGAAATTCGGTGGCGCGCTATGCGCCACAGTTACGGCAAAACTCATCACGCCGGCAGCAAGGGCTGCCGTTACACCAGTCAATTTGTACATGCTGTCCTGTTCTTAAGAATCGCGCGAAGATATCCGCGCGACGGTGCTCGCTGGAGGCCGGAATAGCGAAAGCATTGAATCCGGCATCGGTGTGGCCTCGCTTTGACGGCTCAATTAGCGGCAAAGAAGGCAGAGCAAGTCACTTTAAGTGACACAATGTAATTTAGCGGTTTCGAAACTACGCTTCGGCGAGACTTTTCGCCATCGAATCCAGCAGGCGCCGCAGCGTCCGCAATGTCGACCGATCGGCCACCCCATCCACCCGGCGCGGCCGGAAATGGCGCTGGAACGCCTCCACCACGATCTCGCTCTGCCTGTCGAAAATGCCGGTGATCTCCACACCGTAGCCGTAGAACGCCAGCATCGATTGCAGATCTTCGACCGGCTCGCCGCTGTCGCCTGCCTTGAGTACCGGCCCCCTCCGGATGGGCGCGGCATCGATCAGGTGTCCAATGCCGGCCTCGAACAAGCGCCGCCAGGGAAACCTTTCGCCCGGATCGATCTTGCGGCCGGGTGCGATATCGGAATGAGCAAGCACCCTTTCCGGCAAAACCGCATGTCGGGCAACGATGCCGCCGCACAGGTCGATGACCGCCCCGATCTGTCGCGCAGGAAAGGCCGGATAGCCAAACCCATGGCCCGGATTGACGATCTCGATGCCGATCGAGCAGGAATTGATATCTGTTTGGCCGCGCCACGAACTTTTACCGGCGTGCCAGGCGCGGTCGCTTTCGCGTACCATCTGCACAATGCCACCGTCCTCATGGACGAGGTAGTGCGCCGACACCTCGCTTGCCGGATCGCACAGCCAGCGCGCCGCCGCCACGCCGGTCGCCATGCCGGTATAGTGCAGCACGATCATGTCCGGCTTGAGCGGTTCGCGTCTCGGCCCGAAATTCGGCGACACCCTTATGTCGGCGCCGGGCTGGTCGGGTGAAAAGCCGCTCATGCGCGCTTCAAACCACGTTCGATCATTTCATAGGCGGCATTGATCGCGGCGATGCGGCTTGTCGCGATCTTGATGAACTCCTGCGGCAGTCCGCGCGCGATCAGCCGATCGGGGTGGTTGTCCTGCACCAGTTTCCGATAGCGCTTGCGCACGACCTCAAAAGGTTGGCCGCGTTCGACGCCCAACACCACATAGGGATCGCCTGTCCCCAGACTGACATGGCGAGCAAGGATGCTCTGGTAATGCGCCTCGTCGATGCCGAAGATGTCGGCGATGCGATGCAGGAACTGCCCCTCGCGCTCATGCACCACGCCATCGGCCTTGGCGATATGGAAAAGGCCGTCGAGGATATCCTCCAGCATCAGGCAGTTGGGATGGCCCGAACCGCAAAGCCGCGCCATCTGCCGTGCATAGGTTTCGTACCCCGCCACGTCCTGCTTGGCCAGATCGAAAAGCCGCGCCACATGGTGCGTTTCCTTGGGTGGAACCTCGAATATCTGCTGGAAGGCGCTGACCTCGTCCTGCGTCACGACGCCGTCGGCCTTGGCCATCTTCGCCGACAGGGCGATCATGGCAACCGAAAACGCCACGCGACGGCGCAGGTCCGCATCGCCGGAAAACAGGGTCCGTACCGCCTCGACAAGCCCCGCCACCCCCGACGTCGCCGAAGACGATAAACGCGTAATGAAGTCGCCGAGGCGGTCCCAAATCGACATGCGCGCTACTTAGGGCGAACCAACCGTCCTTTTCAACCCGGCGCGAGACCCGGCACCGGTTTTTGATGACACCGCATCTGCTGGCAAACCCACAAAGAAGAAAGGCCGGAGCGATCCGGCCTTTCCTACTCGTGTTATCGGTTAACTTACTGCGCGGGCGCCGGAGCCTCGGGTGCAGGTGTCGAACCATCCGTTGCCGGAGGCGTCGCCTGCGGCGATGTCGTTGTATCCGGGGTTGTCGGCGTCATCGGCTCTTCGGCGGCAGGCGGATTGGTGCTCTGCGTGGTGGAATCGTCGGTCCCGCTATCGCTGCAGGCTGCAACGCCCAGCAGGGCAACGGCGGATACAGTCGCGAGAATGAGTTTTTTCATGACATCTCTCCTTCAACAACGCCCGTTTATAGGGGGCGATCGAAGGGAAAATGCGGCACGCCGGCATACGTTGCGTAACATTGCGTTTCGCGCTGTAACGGGAAGATCGCCGAGGCGGCAGATGGCGCAACTTTTCCGCCGCTAAGGCAGCGCCTTCACCAGCGTTGCCGCCATAGCCTGCGGTCGATAGCCGAGCCTGGCCGGCGTCAGCCCCATGCGCACCACCACCAGCCCCCTGGACGGCATTACGGCGACGGTCTGCCCGTCATGCCCCTGCAGCCAGAACGTGCCGGATGGCAGGCCCTCGGTGACACCGGCACCCGGCCGATCCTCGTCGCCCGGCCCTTCCAGCCAAAGCTGTCCCCTGCCGTAAACGCCGTTGGCCGGAGCCTTTTCGCGCATCCACGAAACAAAACCCGCCGGCAGGATCTGCGCGCCGTTCCAAACGCCATCCTGTAACAGGAGCTGGCCGAAGCGCGCCCAGTCGCGCGCCGTTGCATAAAGGTAGGACGAGCCGACGAACGTGCCGTGCTCGTCTGTTTCAAGCACAGCGCTTTGCATGCCGAGCGGATCGAATAAGGAAAGCCGCGGCCATGCCAATGCTTGTTCCGGGTCGCCGATCGCATTTTGCCACAGCCGCGACAAAAGCACCGCCGTGCCGCTCGAATAGTTGAACACCTTGCCCACTTCGCCGGCCAGCGGCTTGGCCTCGGTAAAGCCGGCCATGTCCGGCTCGAGATAAAGCATGCGCGTGACGTCTGCGACGTCGCCATACTCCTCGTTGAACTGAAGCCCGCTCGACATCGCCATCAGATCGGCAAGGCTGATGGCCGCGCGTCCGTCCGCCTTCCACGGCCCGAACAGTCCCTTGTCGGTGACCGTCAGCTTGCCGGCCTTGATCACGGTGCCGATCAGCGCCGCGTTGACCGTCTTGGTCATCGACCAGCCAAGCAGCGGCGTCTTTTCCGAAAAGCCGTCGCCATAGCGTTCGCCGACGATGCGGCCGTTCTTGACCACGACGACGGCGCGCATGCCGGGACCGGTCAGCGCCGCATCGTCGAGAATGGCGGAAATATCGGGGTTTTGCGAAGCATCGACACGTCCGCCTTGCGGCCACAATACATCAAGCGCCGGTGCCGGCGTCAGCGCGGCACCTTTGACCTTTGCGGCCTCGGCGACATTTCCGTCCGGAACATTGGTGCAGCCGAGACCGTCGCGAACGATGGCGACGCTTTCGCCGAAGACGCCAAGCAGGCTGGCGGAGACCGTTCCTGCCTCCTTGTCCACCGAAACTTTCATCAGCCGCAACAGCGGATTGCCGGGTGCCTGCACATCCACCGCCAGCACATCCTGCGCATCGCGACCGGCCAGAAACACGTTGGAGCAGACGATCTTGGCCGAATAGCCGGTGCCGATGCGGATCAATTCCGGCGGGGCGATTGCCAGCCAGGCAGCCAAGGCGAGCACCGCCAGAACGACCATCCCGGCGAGCCATTTTGCGGTCTTCCAGAATACGCGCATGGCTCATTCTCCCCGGCTATTCGATTCGGCCATGGATTTAGGCCCATTCGTCGTGCAATTCTGGCTATGTGTCGAATGCCATCAACCGAAAATCAACCATGTTGAGCGATGAGAGGGAATGCGGGATGCTCATCTGCGGCACGGCATGCGCCGTGATGCGGCCAAGCCACCATCGTCAATCGAGCATAGGCCGGCTTGACCGGGTTGGGGACCAGAAAATGCGTCGTTTCGCGGCTCTCGCCATGCTGGCTTTCCTTAGCGCCTGCTCGACCATGGACGATCTTGCGCCCCTCGCGCCCGGCGCCGCCACAGCTACAGGCCGCGCACCGCGCTTTGCCGACACGGACCCGCACGAATGGGATTCCGGTGCGCCGTGGAACTACGCCGTCCATGGAACCGACGTCTCCAAATACCAATCCTCGATCGATTGGCGTTCCGCCAAGGCAAGCGGTATTTCCTTCGCCTTCATCAAGGCGACGGAGGGCGGCGACCGCGTCGACGAGTATTTCGCCGAGCACTGGCGACATTCGAAAGCCGCCGGAATCCCGCGCGCGGCCTATCATTTTTACTATTTCTGCCGTCCGGCGGCGGAACAGGCGCGCTGGTTCATCGAAAACGTGCCGAACGACCGCTCAGCGATGCCGCCCGTGCTCGACATGGAATGGAACCCGCAATCGCCGACCTGCAAGCTTCGTCCGCCCTCAGAGACGGTGCGCAGCGAAATGAGCATTTTCCTTGGCATGATCGAGCGACACTACGGCAAGAAGCCGATCATCTACACGTCGATCGACTTCTTCGACGACAACAATCTCTCGACCTTTCGCGGCTATCCCTATTGGCTGCGCTCGGTCGCCGGCCATCCGCGCCAGAGATACGGCAGCCACCCCTTCACCTTCTGGCAATATACCGGGACGGGCGTGGTTCCCGGCGTGAAAGGCAACGCCGACATCAATGTTTTCAACGGCAGCGAAGCCGCATGGCACAAGTGGCTGCGGCAGAACACCCGTTGACAGGGCACCGATAGCCTGCTTTTCGAAAAGCGCGATCGGCGTGCAGCCACGCGAATTTCCGGAGAAAAGGCAATGCGACTGCGCTCCACACTTCTCGCGGCGTTGCTTGTGACCGCGACGGCCGTGCCCGCGCTGGCGCAGGAATGCGGCGGCGGCTTCGAGGCGTGGCTCCAGGGTGTCTCGGCCGAAGCGACCACAGCCGGCATCGGCACGGCCGGGCATGCGGCGCTGGCTACGGCCATCCACGATCCGAAGGTGCTGGCCCAAGACCGCGCACAAGGCGTATTCACCCAGACCTTCATCCAGTTCTCCAAGCGGATGATTTCGGACTACCGCCTGAAGCAGGGCGCGGCCAACCTCAAGAAATATGCCGATGTTTTCGCCCGCGCCGACCAGCAATTCGGCGTGCAGGGCCCGGTCATTGCCGCCTTCTGGGCGCTGGAAACCGATTTCGGCGCGGTACAGGGTGATTTCAATACGTTGAACGCGCTGGTGACGCTGGCTCATGATTGCCGCCGCCCCGAGCTTTTCCGCAAACAGCTCATCCCGCTCTTGATGCTGATCGATCGCGGCGTGGTGCCGGCGGACGTCAAGGGCGCATGGGCCGGCGAGATCGGGCAGACGCAGATCCTGCCGTCCGATTATCTCGGCGAGGGCACAGACGGCGACGGCGACGGCCTGGTCGATCTGCGCGGCAGCGCCCCCGACGCCATAATGACCACCGCCAAAAAACTTCAGGTGAAGGGCTGGAAACGCGACCAGCCATGGATCGAGGAAGTGCGCGTGCCCGAAAACATGCCATGGGACCAGACCGGCCGCACCAACAAACTGCCCTTGACCCAATGGGCCGAGTGGGGCGTCACCAACCCGAACGGCACGCCGCTGACCGACAACGGCCTGAAGGCAGGTCTGGCGCTGCCGATGGGGCGCAACGGGCCAGCCTTCCTCACCTATGAAAATTTCGACGTCTATCTCGAATGGAACCAGTCCATCACCTATGCGCTGACCGCCGCCAACCTTGCGGCGCGGCTGGCCGGCGCACCGGCCTTCGATCCCCGCAATGCCGAAATCGGCCTGAGCGGCGACCAGATGAAGGAATTGCAGACGAAGCTGGAAGCCAGGGGACATGACGTCGGCACCGTCGACGGCATTCTGGGCACCAACACGCGCGAGGCGATCCGCCAGGAGCAGATGCGGTTGAGCCTGCCGGTGGACGGTTGGCCGACGCAGGAACTGCTGGCGAAACTGTAAGCGCGTCCCCTTCCCCATACGGAAGGAAGAACCGATCCGCTAATTTTCTGCCAGATTTGACCACAATTTATTCACAGCCGTGAACGCCGCTTTTGAACAGCGATTTCAATATCTAACGGCAACGATCAGGTCGAAAATTTCACAATTCTGTCGCATTCTGGAAAATTTTCCGCTTGCCTGTGACCGAAATGCTCCTAGACTCCCACTCATAGCTCTTTAAGAGGAGGCTATATATGGGACTTACAAGGCCAATCAACGCACTGATGATTTGTGCTGCATTCGCCTTCATCGGGGCCCTAATTATGGGTGTCCTGCCATAGGCCGCAGTGGCGGATTGTGATCCGTCAAAAAGAGTAGAAAAAATTGAAAAGGCCGGGTTTTTCCCGGCCTTTTTGCTTTTATGCCGCCGCCGACCCCTCGAGCGCCGGCTGCGAGCGGATGCCGATCATATGGCAGATGGCGACGACCAGATCGGCCCTGTTCATCGTATAGAAGTGGAAATCGCCGACCCCGCGCTCGACCAGGTCCAGAACCTGTTCAGCCGCAACCGCGCATGCCACCAGCGCGTGCGTCTGCGGGTCGTTCTCCAGCCCCTCAAAACGCTCGGCCAGCCATGTCGGCACATGGGCCCCGGCCCGCGACGAGAAATTGGCGACTTGCCGGAAGCTGTGAATCGGCTGGATGCCCGGCACGATGGGAATGTAGATGCCGGCCCGGCGCACGCGCTCGACATAGCGCTCATAGGCGTCGTTATCGAAGAAGAATTGCGTGATGGCGCGCGTCGCACCATTGTCGACCTTGCGTTTCAGCATTTCGATATCGGTGGCGAAGTCCGGACTTTGCGGATGCTTTTCCGGGTATGCAGCAACCGAAATATCGAAATCGCCAGCGGCCTTCAGGCCGGCGACCAGATCGGCTCCGTTTTCGTAGCCGCCCGGATGCGGGCGATAGGCAGCACCGACGCCGGATGCCGGATCGCCGCGAAGCGCCACGAAGCGGCTGATGCCGAAAGACTGGTATTCGCGGATGACGGCGTCGATCTCGTCTCGCGTGGCGCCGACGCAGGTCAGATGCGCTGCGGCGGGAATGGCGGCTTCGGTCAGGATGCGCCGGACCGTGCGCGCCGTGCGCTCACGCGTCGAGCCGCCCGCGCCATAGGTAACCGACACGAACTGCGGCTTGAGCGGCTCCAGCCGCGTCACCGTATCCCAAAGCCTCGCCTCCATCTCGTCGCTCTTCGGCGGGAAGAACTCGAACGAAACGCGGACCTTGTCGCCGAGATCGGAACGGCGGGAAAAGCGAAACTGGTTCATCAGGCAATTTCCCCTACCGGGCGCACACCGGCTGCTTGCGGTTCACGGGACGGATCGGCCATCAGAATGCGCCGGTCGCGGCCAAGCCACAGTTTCACCGTCAGCCTGGCTTCCGTGCCGCCGCTTGGTTCGAATTCCTCGCTGTCCTCAAGGTCGAGGCCGGCTTCCGCGAACCACTCCACAATCTGCTTGTCGGCAAAGCCGAGACGCAAATGCGCATGTTCCTCGCGCAGGAAGTCGAGCGTGTGCGGCGCGAAATCGACGATCACCAGCCGCCCCGCCGGCCGCAGCAGCCGGGCCGCTTCGCGCACGGCGCGGGCCGGGTCGTCGAGATAGTGCAGCACCTGGTGGATGGTGACGAGGTCGTAGGCGTCGCGCTCCACCGGCGGCGAAAAGATGTCGCCCTGCCGCACCTGCGCGTTGGCGATGCCGGCCTTGTCGAGATTGGCGCGCGCAACGCTAAGCATCTCGCGTGACATGTCGATGCCGACGCCGCGCCGATAGAGCGGCGAAAAAATCTCCAGCAGCCGCCCGGTGCCGGTGCCAAGATCGAGCATCGCTTGGAACGGCCGTTTGCCGACGAGCTTGAGAAGGGCGGCTTCCACGGCGCGATCGGGCACATGCAGCAGGCGGATCTGGTCCCAGCTTGCCGCGTTCTGCGAAAAATATTCGGCAGCGCGGTCCTGCCGCTTGCGCTTGACCGAAGCCAGACGCTCCAGATCGCGCTCGACCTGCGGATCGGCGCCGCTGATGCCGGCGATCAGGCCCAGCACGAAGTCGCGCGCGGCATCCGAATCCGAAAGCCGGAAGAACGCCCAGGAGCCCTCCTGATAGCGGCCGATCAGCCCGGCCTCCATCAAGAGCTTCAGATGGCGCGAAACGCGCGGCTGCGACTGGCCCAGTATTTCGGTGATGTCGGAAACGGTAAGGTCACCGTGCGCCAGCAGCGCCAGAATGCGAAGCCGGCTGGATTCGGCGGCCGCCTTCAGCGTATCTACCATTGTATCGAGCGGAACGGGCATGTACGGCACTCTCATAAAAAAGATATAAACATATGTTTATGTCGGTTTTGGCTGACGTGCAAGCGCAATGTCGCTCATCGACACGAAAATGACGCAGGCATCTCGGGAGCGAAACAATGTTCGAGCGGCGTGAGGGCGAGGAAATCCTCGACATTGACCCAGCGATCATGCCGCCGGACGGCCATATCGTGTTTATCGGCCACATGAATTCGCCGTGGACGTCGCGGGAAACCTGCCCGAAGAACATGCGCGCCGCGCGCGAAGCCGGGCAGCCGGCTTCACTTGTCATCGATGCGCCCTACCGCGACGGATTGCGTGGGCTGGAGCAGGCCAGCCACGTCATCGTGCTCTCCTGGCTGCAGCACGCCATGCGGAATCTGATTGTGCAAAAACCGCGCCATGCCACGGAATCGAAAGGCGTTTTCGCCTTGCGCTCCCCTGCCCGGCCAAATCCTGTCGGCCTCCATATCGTCCGGCTGCTTTCGCTCGACAGCGCCACTGGGCGGCTGGAACTCGAAGCCATCGACGTTCTCGACGGCACGCCGGTCATCGACATAAAGCCCTATTTCGCCTCGGTCGACGCCGTCCCCGAAGCAACGATTGCCGAGCGATGAAACCCGCCCCGACCGGCCGCCGCCGCGCCATCGCCAAGGCGCTCACCGCGCTGCTGCCGGCAGCGCCTTTTGCGGACATGGAAAGTATCCGAACGGCTGCCGGCGCGGTCCACATGAAGACACTGCCGCCTTCCATCGCCGTATGGCTCGCCACCATCGCCCATGTCCGCCACGTCCATACTGACTACGAAAAACTGCTCACTGAGGGCTACGACCGCGATTCGGCGCGCTTCTTCGTCATCGGCCAGACCAACGCCCTGCTAACGCGCTGGCGCGCTACCCGCCTGCTCGACCCTGACGACGAAGAGGAATGATGGCACATCGATAAACGGCGCGTGCGCCTTGCCGAGTTGACGGGATTTACCGATACGGGACCGTCGCCACCTCCGGAGGACACCATGGACACGACCGCTTCCGCCATGCCCGCCATTTCCAGCCGGCATGTCGACCCGCACCGCTATCCCGATGGCATCGCCTTCATGGATGGCCAGTATCTGCCGATGGCGCAGGCCAAGCTTTCGGTGCTGGACTTCGGCTTTCTGCATTCCGACGCCACCTATGACACCGTGCATGTCTGGAACGGCCGCTTCTTCCGGCTCGACCTGCACCTCGACCGCTTTTTTGCCGGCCTCGGCAAGCTTCGCATGTCGATCCCCTTCGACCGCGAGCAAGTCGCCCAGATCCTGCACGATTGCGTGGCGTTGTCCGGCCTCCGCGCCGCCTATGTGGAAATGCTGTGCACGCGCGGCACCTCGCCGACATTCAGCCGCGACCCGCGCGAGGCCGTCAACCGCTTCATGGCCTTCGCAATCCCGCTCGGCTCCGTCGCCAATTCCGAGCAGATGCAGCGCGGGCTGTATGTGGCCATCAGCGACCGGGTACGCATTCCGCCGGCCTCCATCGACCCGACGATCAAGAACTACCATTGGCTCGATCTGGTCCGCGGCCTTTACGATGCCTACGATCAGGGCAGCGAAACGGCACTGATCCTCGACTTCAACGGCAATGTCGCCGAGGGTCCGGGGTTCAACGTCTTCGCGGTGAAGGACGGCAGGTTGACGACACCGGCGACAGGCGTGCTGCAGGGCATCACCCGCCGCACCGTCTTCGACCTCTGCGCCGAGACCGGCTTGCCGGCAAACGCCGCCGATCTCGCGGTCCCTGCGCTAAAACGGGCCGATGAAGTATTCATCACCTCCACCGCCGGGGGCATCATGCCGGTAACCAGGGTCGACGGCGCGGCTATCGGCGACGGCAAGGTTGGCCCGATTACCAAGCACCTGACCAAGCTTTACTGGGACAAGCACGCCGACCCGGCCTGGTCGATGCCGGTCCGCTATCCGTGAGGAGAAGCCCGGCAGCGGAAATCCATTGCTCGCTCATGCGGACCGGGACTTGTCCGCCGGCTACAGCATTTTCAGCAGCGCGCCGCCAATCGAATAGCCAGCTCCGAACGCGCATAAGAGGCCGTAGTCGCCGGCTTTCATGTCGGCATGGTTTTCCGACAGCGCCACGATCGCCCCCGCCCCTGCCGTGTTGCCGAGTCGGTCGAGCACCATCGGCGCGCGGTCCTGATCGACATCGTGGCCGAAAGCCAGCCGCAGGATCATGGCGTTCATGCGGGCATTGGCCTGGTGCAGCCAGAAACGCCTGATGCCTTCCGGCGTCAGTCCATGTTCCGCCAGGAATTCCACGATGAACTTGTGCCCGGCAACGGTGACTTCCTTGAACACCTTGTTGCCGACCTGCTTGATCATGTTGCCTTCGAGGTCGATCTGGTAGGGATCGTCCTGCGCCGTGCGGGTCAGATAGCCGAGATTGGTGCGGATATTGTTGGAAAGCTGCGTCCACAACCGCGTGTCCAGCACTTCGAACCGGCCCGGCCGCGCCGAGCCTTTCGTCAGGCCCTCGACCACGATCGACACCGAGGCGTCGCCGAAGATGAAATGCGTCTGGCGGTCGCGGAAATTGAGATGGCCGGTGATGATTTCCGGTGTCGTCACCAGCACGCGCTTGTGCGTCCCGGCGCGCACCAACCCGACCGCCACATGCAGGGCCGCCACCGCCGACGAGCAGCCAAGCCCCATGTCGAACGCAGCACCCCGCGTACCCAGCGCCTGCTGCATTTCGATGGCAATGGCCGGATAGGGTCGTTGCAGGTGCGACGACGAACAGATCACGAGGTCCACGTCGGCCGGCGCGACGCCCGCTTGGCGCAGCGCCTTGCGGGCAGAGGCGACGCCGAATTCGGCCTGCAGCGAAAGCGCCTCGTCGGGGCGCGCCGCAATGTGCGGCGCCATGCGTGCCGGATCGAGAATGCCTTCGCGCTCGATGACATGGCGGCTGCGCACGCCGGAGGCATGCTCGATGAAGGCGCTGTCGGACTTTTGCAGCAGCGGCTCGCCGGTGGCAATGCGCCGCGGGTTCTCGGCATCGACCCAGGCGTTGAAGCTTGCCACGAGTTCGTCATTACTGATGGAGGCCTCGGGAATTTCGACACCGAGGCCGCTGATGATGACGCGATGCATTGTCTGTCCGCCTGTACGCTACGCCCTCATATGGGCACGCCCGTGCCCCGCGCAACAATGCGCCAGCGCGCTTTACGCCAACTTGGCGTTTCGCGCGACCGTTTCCTGAACGAGCGCTATCGGGGACACGATTTTGTGTTGGATTTCGAAACCGGCCTACGCTTTCGCTTGGGCGACGATGAACAATCTCGGAAACCGCAGCAGCACCTTCCCCGTCACCGTCGCCGGATAGGCTTCTGCGATCTTCGCCGTATAATTTTCAAGGAAAAGCCGACGCTCCGCCCCGTCCAGCGGGTCGAGAAACGGCTTTAGCCCCGTCGACTTCAGCCATTCGACGATTGCCCTGGCACCCGCCAGAGGGTGATTGTAGAAAGTGTGCCAGATGTCGAGCCGTTCGCACAAGGGCGACAGCAGGTCGTAGTAGAAGGCAACCGGCGGCAATTTCTCGCGCGCCGCGCCCGCCATCTTTTCCGCAAACGGCATTTCCGAAGCCGCTTCGCGCATCAACCTATGCGACGGCTCATCCATATTGTCGGGCATCTGGACCGCAAGCGCGCCGCCCGAAGCCAGAAAGCCCATCAACCGCTGGAAGATCGCCGGATGTTCGGGCAGCCACTGGAACACCGCATTGGCGAAGATCACGTCGACCGGCTCGTCCGGCTGCCACGCGGCGGCATCGGCCAGAGCGAAGGTCACGCCAGGCAACCGCACTTTCGCCTTCTCGATCATGTCGGGCGAACTATCGAAGCCACTGACCGATGCCTGCGGCCAACGCTCGACCAGAAGCTCGGTCGAATTTCCCGGCCCGCAACCGATGTCGACCACGCGCTGCGGGTTCGGCACCGGTATCTGTGCCAGAAGATCGCGCGCCGGCCGCGTCCGCTCATCCTCGAATTTGAGATATTGAGCGGCGGACCAGTCGGGCATTTTCTTCCCCTAGATTACCGCGTGAGGCGCTTGTACGTCATGCGGTGTGGGTTGACGGCTTCGGCGCCGAGGCGACGGATCTTGTCCTGCTCGTAATCTTCGAAATTGCCTTCAAACCATTCGACATGGCTGTCGCCCTCAAAGGCGAGGATGTGGGTCGCCAGCCGGTCGAGGAACATGCGGTCATGCGAGATAATGACGGCGCAGCCGGCAAAATTTTCCAGCGCGTCTTCAAGAGCGGCCAGCGTTTCCGTATCGAGGTCGTTGGTCGGTTCGTCGAGCAGCAGCACGTTGCCGCCGGTCTTCAGCATCTTGGCCAGATGCACGCGGTTGCGCTGGCCGCCGGACAAATTGCCGACCTTCTGCTGCTGGTCGCCGCCACGGAAGTTGAACGATGCGCAATAGGCGCGCGTATTGGCCTCGAACTTGCCGAGCTTGACGACTTCCGCCCCGCCCGAGATTTCCTCCCACACCGTCTTGGCCGGATCGAGCGTATCGCGGCTTTGGTCGACATAGCCGAGCTTGACCGTCTCGCCGACGCGGATGGAACCGCTATCGGGCGTTTCCTGGCCGGTGATCATGCGGAACAGCGTCGTCTTGCCGGCGCCGTTGGGGCCGATGATGCCGACAATGCCGCCGGGCGGCAGCTTGAAGGTCAAATTCTCGATCAGCAGATCGTCGCCAAAGCCCTTCGACAGGCCTTCGACCTCGATCACGACATTGCCGAGCCGCTCGCCATGCGGAATGACGATCTGCGTATCGCTCGGACGGCGCTTGTCGGCCGCATCCAGAAGGTCCTGGAACGCCTGGATACGCGCCTTGGATTTGGTCTGCCGCGCCTTCGGGCTCGACTGGATCCACTCGCGCTCGCGGCCGATGGCGCGCTGGCGGGAATCGTCCTCGCGGCCTTCCTGCTTGAGACGCTTGGCCTTGGCTTCCAGATATTTGGTGTAGTTGCCTTCATAGGGAATGCCGCGGCCGCGATCCAGCTCGAGAATCCAGCCGGTGACGTTGTCGAGGAAGTAGCGATCGTGGGTGATGATCATCACCGCGCCCTTATAGGCGCGCAGGTGTTTTTCCAGCCAGGCGGTCGTTTCGGCGTCCAGATGGTTGGTCGGTTCGTCGAGCAGCAACAGGTCGGGCTCGCGCAGCAGAAGCTGGCACAGCGCCACGCGGCGGCGCTCGCCGCCCGACAGATTGGTGACGTCGGCGTCCTTGGGCGGACAGCCGAGCGCTTCCATCGCCATCTCGACCTGCTGTTCCAGGTCCCACAGATTGAGCCGGTCCATCTCGTCCTGGAGCTTGGCCGACTCATCGGCCGTCTCGTCGGAGTAGTTCATCATCAATTCATTGTAGCGCTCGATGATCGCGGTCTTGGCGGCAACGCCTTCCATGACGTTTCCGAACACGTCGAGCGCGGGATCGAGCGACGGCTCCTGCGCCAGATAGCCGACGGTCGCACCCTCGGCCAGCCAAGCCTCGCCGTTCCAATCCTTGTCGATCCCGGCCATGATCTTGAGGATGGTCGACTTGCCGGCTCCGTTAGGGCCGAGAATGCCGATCTTGGCGTCGGGATAGAAGGAAAGATGGACGTTCTCCAGCACCTTCTTGGTGCCGTAGGCCTTGTTGAGGCCGGCCATGTGATAGATGAATTGGCGTGCCACGCGCGCGTTCCCTGTACAGTGACTTGAAGGTCAATATGGATGGAGGTTGCGAGCTATGTAGGCGATGGGGCGGCAAACGGCAATCGGTTTTGACGCGGACGCACCCTGCTTGGCCATCGTGACGAATCAGGGTCAATGGACATTCAGGATTTGATACCGGCGAAGCCCGCCGCGCTTGACGGCGGCTTTGCCATCTCCAAAAGTCAGTAGGGGAGGAGCGCCGCATGCCGTTCGAGCGCCAGATGAAGCTTGCGTCACCGAGCGGCGCGCTTCTCAATCTTTACGTCAAACCTGCTGAGGGGATCGGCCGCGGCGTCGTCCAGATCAACCACGGCCTGGCCGAACATGCGCTGCGCTACGGGCGCTTCGCCGATTTTCTTGCCCATAGCGGCTTTCATGTCTATGCGCACGACCATCGCGGCCACGGCTTCACCACGGCCCCCGACGCACCACTTGGCCGCTTCGCCCAGGCGGACGGCAGTGAAAAAGTCATCTCCGATGTCGTTGCCGTGCATGACCTGATCGAAAAGCAACACCCCCATTTGCCGGTCATCGTCTTCGGCCATTCCATGGGCGGGCTGATCGCGCTCAATTTCGTGCTGCATCACTCGGGCCGCATCCACGCCGCCGCCATCTGGAACGCCAATTTTTCGGCCGGGCTCGCCGGCCGCGCAGCACTCGCCATGCTTGCCTGGGAACGCTTCCGGCTCGGCTCCGACGTGCCGTCGCGGCTCCTGCCCAAGCTGACCTTCCGGGCATGGGGCAAAGCCATCCCCGGGCACCGCACCCCTTTCGACTGGCTGTCGCGCGATACGGCGGAGGTGCAGAAATACATCGCCGATCCGCTCTGCGGTTTCGACGCGTCGGTGTCGCTGTGGCGTGACCTGTTCGGCTTCATCTTCGAGGGTGCCGACGACGCCAATTTTGCCCAGGTCGCCAAGGCATTGCCTTTCCATCTCGTCGGCGGCGCAAAGGACCCGGCGACCGACGGCGGCAAGGCCGTCGAACACCTCGCAGCGCGGATGAGGCAAATGGGCTTTTCGAATCTGGTTTCAACGACTTACCCCGAAACCCGCCACGAAAGCCTGAACGAGGTGAACCGCGATGCCATCATGGCGGATTTCGCGGCGTGGGCCGAACGAATACTGAAATAGGCTGGTACAGTTCAAGGACCGTGACATCCTCGTGCCGGGTTGATAGAGCCTTGGCTTCAACCTTCGCCCGCTCGTCTGGTGTCAAATGGCCGATTCCCCGCTGAAAGGCGTCCGTGTCGTCGAACTCGCCCGCATCCTTGCCGGACCGTGGGCGGGCCAGTTGCTGGCCGATCTCGGCGCCGATGTCGTCAAGGTCGAAAGCCCGGATGGCGACGACACCCGCAAATGGGGCCCGCCTTTCGTTACCGGCCATGACGGCGAGAACCTCTCGGCCGCGTACTATCATGCCTGCAATCGCGGCAAGCGCTCGATCGTCGTCGATTTCTCGACGCCTGAAGGGGCGGAAACCGTGCGCAAGCTGGTCGCAACCGCCGATGTGCTGATCGAAAACTTCAAGCTTGGTGGCCTGAAGAAATACGGGCTCGACTATGAAAGCCTGAAGGCGGCGAACCCGCACCTCGTCTATTGCTCGATCACCGGCTTCGGCCAGACCGGCCCGTATGCGCCGCGCGCAGGCTATGACTTCATCGTGCAGGGCATGTCCGGCCTGATGTCGATTACCGGCCCGGCGGGCGGCGAGCCGCAAAAGGTGGGCGTTGCCGTTACCGATCTTTTCACCGGGCTCTATTCGGTCGTCGCCATCCAGGCAGCCCTTCGCCATGCCGAAAAAACCGGCGAAGGCCAGCAAATCGACATGGCCCTGCTCGACGCGCAAATCTCGGTGCTGGCCAACCAGAATTTGAACTATCTGGTATCGGGCATCCCGCCCGTGCAGATGGGCAATGCCCACCCCAACATCGCGCCCTACGAGGTACTGCCGGTCAAGGACGGCCATTTCATTCTCGCCGTCGGCAATGACGGCCAGTTCCGCAAATTCTGCGGCGTGATCGGGCTTGAGGACCTGGCCGATAATCCCGATTTCGCCACCAATTCGGCCCGCGTCGCCAATCGCGTGGCGTTGCGCGAAGCAATCGTTGCGCCACTTGCCGTCCTCACCCGCGAAGAACTGCTGCCCAAACTGGAAGCGGCTCACGTTCCGGCCAGCCCGATCAACACCATCGGCCAGGCATTTGCCGATCCGCAGACGATCGCGCGCGGCATGCGGCTCGAGCTTGATGACGGCCACGGCAATGCGCTGCCTTCGGTGCGCGCGCCCATGCTGCTGTCGGCGACGCCGCTTGCCTACGACCGCCCCTCGCCCCGGCTGGGCGAACACACGCAGGAAATCCTTGCCGAACTGGAGAAAACCGGAAAATGAAGACCGGCGGACAACTGATTGTCGAAGCGCTTGAAGCAAACGGAGTGGAGCGGGTCTTCTGCGTTCCGGGCGAATCCTATCTCGCCGTTCTCGACGCGCTGCACGATTCGGCCATAAAAACCATCATCTGCCGCCAGGAAGGCGGGGCCTCCATGATGGCCGACAGCGAGGGCCGGCTGACCGGCAAGCCCGGCATCTGCTTCGTCACCCGCGGTCCGGGCGCCACAAATGCCTCGCCCGGTATCCATATCGCCAGGCAGGACTCCATTCCGATGATCCTGTTCATCGGCCAGATCGCCCGGAAGGCGCGCGAGCGCGAAGCGTTCCAGGAGGTCGATTACCGCGCCTTCTACGGCCCGATCTGCAAATGGGCGACCGAGATCGACGATGCCGCGCGCATCCCCGAAATCCTGACGCGCGCCTTTTCCGTCGCCACCTCCGGGCGGCCGGGTCCGGTGGTCATCGCGCTGCCGGAAGACATGCTGACCGATCTGGTCGACGCGCCTGCAGCCCTCCCCTTCACGCCGGTCGAAACAGGTCCCGGCACCGCTGAACTCGACCAGTTCGAGGCGTTGCTCGCAAAGGCCAAGCGGCCGTTCTTCATCCTTGGTGGTACGCGCTGGGGCTATGAGGCCTTCGAGACCATGCGCACCCTGGCGCATGACTGGGCCTTGCCGGTCGGCGTCGAATTCCGCCGCCAGATGCTGTTCGACCATCTCGATCCGAACTATGCCGGCGATGTCGGCATCGGCATCAACCCGAAACTGTCGGACTATATCAAGCAGTCCGATCTCGTGGTGCTTTTGGGCGGCCGCTTCGGCGAAATGCCGTCTTCCGACTACACGCTGCTGAAAAGCCCCTATCCGGACCAGCCGCTGGTGCATATCCATCCGGACGCCGGCGAACTCGGCCGCGTCTACCGCCCGACGCTGGCGATCAACGCTTCGCCGGCGGCCTTCGTGGAAGCTTTCGCCAAGCGCAGGCCGGCGCAGACTCCCGTTTGGGCCGAGGCGACGAAAACGCTGCACGAAAACTATCTCGCCTGGTCGATCCCGCCCGAAAGTGGCCCCGGTGCGGTCCATATGGGTCCGATCATGAACTATCTGGAAAAGGTGCTGCCGCAAGACGCCATCATGACCAACGGCGCGGGTAACTACGCCACCTGGGTGCATCGCTACCACCGCTTCCGCCGCTACGGCACCCAATCGGCGCCTACCTCCGGCTCGATGGGCTACGGCCTGCCGGCAGCGGTCGCCGCCAAGGCCCTGCATCCGGACCGCACGGTGGTCTGCTTCGCCGGCGACGGCTGCTTCATGATGAACGGGCAGGAATTCGCCACCGCCGTGCAATACGGGCTGCCGATCATCGTCATTGTCGTCAACAACGGCATTTTCGGCACCATCCGCATGCATCAGGAGCGCGACTATCCGGGCCGGGTTTCCGGCACGTCGCTCAACAACCCCGATTTCGCCGCCCTTGCCCGCGCCTATGGCGGCCATGGCGAGACGGTGGAAACCACCGACGCCTTCGCACCCGCTTTTGAGCGCGCGCTGGCCAGCGGCAAGCCGGCGCTGATCGAGGTCAAGCTTGATCCGGAAGCCATCACGCCGACAAGGACGCTCAGCCAGATACGCGACAAGAGCTGAAGCAGAACGGAGCGTCAGGCGCTAGTCAGCGCCTGCGCCAGATCGGCGATGAGATCGTCGGGATGCTCGACGCCGATCGACAGGCGGATGGTCGAGTCCAGCACGCCGATGCGCTCGCGCACATCTGCCGGCACACCCGAATGCGTCATCGCCGCCGGATGGCTGGCCAGCGATTCCGTGCCGCCAAGGCTGACCGCCAGCTTGAACACCAGAAGCGCGTTGAGAAACGCGAATGCCGCCGCCTGCCCGCCGACAATGTCGAAGGAGAAGGTCGAGCCGGCACCGCTGCACTGCGCCCTGAAGACGCGCGCCGCCGGCGTGTTTTCCTCCAGGAACGGCAGGTAATGCACCTTGCCGACCTTGGCATGGTCGCGCAGGAATTCGGCGACCAGACGGCCATTGCTGTTGGCGCGTTCCATGCGGATCGACAGCGTCTCCAGCGAGCGGCCAAGCATCCAGCAGGAATGCGGATCGAGTTGCGTGCCGATGGCCCCGCGCAAGAGCTTGATCGGGCGGGTGACCGCCTTCGAGCCCATGACAGCGCCGGCGATCAGGTCCGAATGGCCGCCGACATATTTGGTCAACGAATAGAGCGACAGGTCCGCCCCTAGCCCGACCGGTCGCTGGAACACCGGCCCAAGCAGCGTATTGTCGCACATCACCACCGGGCGGCTTCCCTGTTTTTCGCCAAGCTCGTCGGCAATCACGCGCATAAGTGCGATGTCGATGACGCTGTTGGTCGGGTTCGACGGCGTTTCCACCAGGATGATCGACACCCGCCCCTTGGCAGCCGCCTCCTCCGCCGCCTTGCGCACCGCATCCGCGTCCACGCCGTTCGAGAATGAAACCGCGCCGATGCCGAAACCAGCCAGCGTACGCGCAATCAGTGTTTCCGTGCCGCCATAAAGCGGCTGCGAATGCAGCACCACGTCGCCCGGCCGCGCATAAGTCAGCACGGCGGTAGCGATGGCCGACATGCCCGACGAAAACAGGATGCAGCTTTCCGTCTCCTCGTAGATCGCCAGCCGATCCTCGACGATCTCGCTGTTGGGGTGGTTGAAGCGCGAATAGACCAGCCCCGCACCGCCGCTCGGCGGTTCCTTGCGGCCCGATGTGTAGTCGAAGAAATCCCTGCCCTCCTCCGCGCTCTTGAACACGAAGGTCGAGGTCAGGAACACCGGCGGCTTGACCGAGCCTTCCGACAGAAGCGGATCGTAGCCATAGCCCAGCATCATGGTTTCCGGATGCAGACGGTGGTTGCCGATATGGGTTCGGGACGGTTTTGGCGCGGGCATGGCAGGGTCCTTCGAAATTGAACATCGCCAAGCTACGCCACTGGTGACGGATCGTCCTGCTATTTGCGCCTAACCGGAGCCGATTTCACGCAAATCATTGCCCGAAAAAAGAACGGCGCCTCTGACCGATGGCCAGAAGCGCCGTTCCTATGTATCAGGTATAAAGCGCCTTATTTGAGCGCCTTGTCGGTGATCTCCGTCGTGTAGGCGCCTTCCGGTGCCTTGGCGATGATCTTTTGGTCGAGCAGCGCCTTGGCCGTGCGCTCATAGGTAACTGGATCGAGCTTGCCTGAGCCGATCAGCTTGGCGACTTCGCCGACCATGCGCTTCTGGTGGTTCTCATCCTGCCCGCCGGCGTCGATGACCATGCCGGCCGCTTCGTCCGGATGCTCGATGGCATAGTGCCAGCCCTTCATCGAGGCGCGCACGAAGCGGACCATCTTGTCGTCGAAGGCCGGGTCCTTGAGCTTGTCGGCCAGGACATAAAGCCCGTCTTCGAGCAGGTCGTTACCGAGCGCGGTATAGTTGAACACGATCAGGTCTTCGGGCTTGAAGCCGGCATCGATCGCCTGCCAGTATTCATTGTAGGTCATGACCGAAATGCAATCCGCCTGCTTCTGGATCAGCGGCTGCACGTCAAAGCTCTGCTTGAGAACGGTGACGCCGTCCGGCCCGCCTTCGGTCGGCAGCCCAAGCTTGTTCATCCAGGCATAGAACGGATATTCGTTGCCGAAGAACCAGACGCCCAGCGTATGGCCCTTGAAGTCGGCTTCGGTCTTGACCGGGCCGTCCTTGGGGCAGATCAGTTCGAGGCCGGACTTGGCGAAGGGCTGGGCGATGTTGACGAGATTGACGCCTTTGTCACGGGCCGCAAGCGCTGCCGCCATCCAGGTGACGATGACGTCCGCGCCGCCGCCGGCAATCACCTGCTCCGGCGCGATATCCGGCCCGCCGAGCTTGATGTCGACGTCGAGGCCTTCGTCGCTGTAGAACCCCTTGTCCTTGGCCACGAAATAGCCGGCGAACTGACCCTGCGCCACCCATTTGAGCTGCAGCGTCACCTGGTCCGCGGCCCAGGCCTGTACCGCCGCCAGCGACATGGCGCCGGCCAGCATGGAAACAATCAGTCTTTTCATTGTTTTTTCCACCTCTGAAGTTCGCCTAGCCACCACGGATAGACGGATGCCAAAACGTCACTGCCCTCTCCACCAGGGCGACTGCGCCATAGAAGACCGAACCGGCGACGGCTGCAACCGCGATTTCCGCCCACACCATGTCGATGTTCATGCGACCGACCTCGGTCGAGATGCGAAAGCCCATGCCGACGACCGGCGTGCCGAAGAATTCGGCGACGATGGCGCCGATCAGCGCCAGCGTCGAATTGATCTTGAGCGCGTTGAAGATGAACGGCATCGCCGCCGGCAGCCTGAGCTTGAACAGCGTCTGCCAGTAGCCGGACGCATAGGTGCGCATCAGGTCGCGCTCCATGTGGCCCGAGGCCGTGAGGCCGACAACGGTGTTCACCAGCATCGGGAAGAAGGTCATGACCACGACGACTGCCGCCTTCGACTGCCAGTCGAAGCCGAACCACATCACCATGATCGGCGCCACGCCGATGATCGGCAGCGCTGCCGCCATGTTGCCGATGGGCAAAAGCCCGCGCCGCAGGAACACGAAGCGGTCGGCGGCGATGGCGGCAGCAAAACCTGAAGCGCAGCCGATCACATAGCCGGCGATCACCGCCTTGAAGATCGTCTGCCGAACGTCGGCGGCCAGCACCGAAGCCGAAGCCGCCATCCGCACCGCAATCGCGCTCGGCGGCGGCAAAAGCAGGAACGGGATGCCCGCGCCGCGAACAATGGCCTCCCACAGGATGAGTATCCACGCGCCGAAGATGATCGGGATGATGAGCGTGAGCGCGATGGACTCTGCCCTGCCCGACGGTTTGAGCGAAGAAAGCACCGTCGCGCAGCGCCATGCCAGCAACCACGCGCCAGCCAGCGCGAAGTAGAAAGAAACGCCCGCATTGCCCTCGTGGCCGGTGATCCCAGCAAGCAACAGCCAGGCCGCCAGATGCGCGCCGACGAAAAGCACCAGCGCCTCGACCCGAGGACGCGCCGTCGCCAAGGCCGAAACCACCGTCGTCACAGCGACAAGACCGAGCGACGGCCACACATCGGCCGCCCCGTGCGCCGCACCGGCTTCGAAGGCGACGCCCACAATGCTTAAAACCAGCGCGACAATCGCCTGCCAGGAATAACCCCACATCATGCCGGCCTCCCGCCCATGGCGCGGTCGGTGATGCGGCCGGCAATGCCGACCAGCGCCACCAGGATCACCGCGACCAGCGAGCCGGCAACGAGCGCGGCCCACATTTCGATGGTCTGGCTGTAGTAGGAAGCGGCCAGCAGCTTGGCGCCGATGCCCGCGACCGCGCCGGTCGGCAATTCGGCGACGATGGCCCCGACCAGGCTTGCGGCAACCGCCACCTTCATCGAAGCGAACAGATACGGGATCGACGCCGGCACCCTCAGCTTCCAGAAAATCTGCGGCTTGCTGGCACTATAGGTGTGCATCAGGTCGAGATAGAGCAGGTCCGGCGAGCGCAGCCCCTTCACCATGCCGACCGCGACCGGGAAGAACGACAGATAGGTGGAAATCAGCGCTTTCGGGAACAGGCCGGTAATGCCGATGGCCGCGAACACCACCACCACCATCGGTGCGATGGCGAGGATGGGAATGGTCTGCGAGGTGATGATCCACGGCATCAGGCTGCGGTCGAGCGAGGCGAAATGCACGATGCCGACTGCGATCAAGATGCCAAGTGCCGCCCCGAAGACGAAGCCGACAAAGGTCGAGGACAGTGTCACCCACGAATGATAGACGAGGCTGCGCGCGCTCCACGGCTTGACCATGAACGTGGTCTTGAAGAAGTTCTGGGCCACCTGATGCGGTGCCGGCAAGGTCGGCTTGGGCTGTGACCAGGTCTTGACCAGGAACTCGGAATAGCTCGGCGTTTCGCCAGCACGCCTGTCGAGATCGCGCTGGAACGGGCCGTTGAGCACCACGGCAAACGCGTACCAGCCGACAACCAGCAGCGCCAGAAGCGTGGTGACAGGGACGATCTTGTCGCGAAGGCGATCCATCTAAGCGTCCAACGCTCTTCCGTTTGTGCATCGAGCGCGCAACACCATGGGCTCAAATGCCACAACATCCCTCATCCTGAGGTGCGAGCGCAGCGAGCCCCGAAGGACGCACATGGTCGCCTCAATCCTCATAGCTATGCCCTGCCCGCAAGCCATCGCGAACCCGCGCCGCGATCGCCAAAAACTCCGGCGTCTCGCGAATATCGAGCGGGCGCTCTTTCGGCAGCGTGGATTCGATGATGTCGGTGACACGCCCCGGACGCGGCGACATGACGACGATGCGCGTGGACAGGTAAACCGCCTCGGGAATGGAGTGCGTGACGAAGCAGATCGTCTTGTCGGTGCGCGCCCACAATTCGAGCAACTGCCCATTGAGGTGGTCGCGCACGATCTCGTCCAGCGCGCCGAACGGTTCGTCCATCAGCAAAAGATCGGCATCGAAGGCCAGCGCTCGGGCAATCGAGGCGCGCTGCTGCATGCCGCCGGACAGTTGCCACGGATACTTTTTCTCGAAGCCGGAAAGGTTGACCAGATCTAGCGTACGCTGGATGCGCGCCGCCCGCTCGGCCTTGGGCAGGCCCATGATTTCCAGCGGCAGCGCGACATTGCGCTCGATGGTGCGCCACGGATACAGCGCCGACGCCTGGAAGACATAGCCATAGGCGCGTTTCTGGCGTGCCTGCTCGGCGCTCATGCCGTTGATCGAAATCGTGCCCGATGTCGGCTTTTCGAGGTCGGCGATGACCCGCAGCAGCGTGGTCTTGCCGCAGCCGGAAGGGCCGATGAAGGAAACGAACTCGCCCTTTTCGATGCCGAGGTCGATGCTGGAAAGCGCCTCTACCGGGCCGTCCGCCGTATGGAAGGTAAGGCCGAGCGCCTTCGTCTCGACGACGGTGTTGTGTGCTGGCTTCAAGCTGGCTCTTTCTTCACTTGCCGAATGCAGGCCCGGCATCAAACGCCGGTGGCCGGAATGCCGGTGCGCTCCACCTTACGCGGCGCGGAAATTTCCTTCCACGTCGAAAGCGCCCTGTTCACAGCCGGGTTGGGATCGCGCGCCACGAACTGGCCGTGGCCGGGCCGGGTCTCGACCTTGTTTTCCTCGATCGCCAGTTCGCCGCGCGTGAACACGAAGCGCGGCAGGCCGGTCAGTTCGAAACCCTCGAACACGTTGTAGTCGATCACCGACTGCTGGTCCTTGGCCGAGACCGTCTTCTTGCGCTTCGGGTCCCACACGACGATGTCGGCGTCCGCGCCTTCGACGATGGCGCCCTTCTTCGGGTACATGTTGAGGATTTTTGCGCTGTTGGTAGAGGTGACCGCGACGAATTCGTTCATCGTCAGTCGGCCGGTGTTGACGCCCCTGGTCCACAGCACCGGCATGCGGTCCTGAAGCCCGCCGGTGCCATTGGGGATCTTGGTGAAATCACCGACGCCGGTGCGTTTCTGCGCGGTGGTGAAGGCGCAATGGTCAGTCGCCACCACTTGCAGCGAACCCGCCTGCAGGCCGGCCCACAGCGAATCCTGATGCATCTTGTTGCGGAAGGGCGGGCTCATCACGCGGCGCGCCGCATGGTCCCAGTCCTTGTCGAAATACTCGCTCTCGTCCAGCGTCAGGTGCTGGATCAGCGGCTCGCCGAACACGCGCATGCCCTTCTGGCGCGCGCGGCGGATGGCCTCGTGGCTCTGCTCGCACGACACATGCACGACATAGAGCGGCACGCCGGCCATGTCGGCGATCATGATGGCGCGGTTGGTCGCCTCGCCTTCCACTTCCGGCGGCCGCGAGAACGCATGGCCCTCGGGGCCGTTATTGCCCTCGGCCAGTAGCTTCTGGCTGAGCGCCGCCACCACGTCGCCATTCTCGGCATGCACCAGCGGCAGCGCGCCAAGAGCCGCGCAGCGCTGGAACGACGCGAACATCTCGTCGTCGTCCACCATCAGCGCGCCCTTGTAGGCCATGAAGTGCTTGAACGAGTTGATGCCCTTGTCGACGACGGTCGCCATCTCGTCGAACACCTGCTTGCCCCACCAGGTGATCGCCATGTGGAACGAATAATCGCAGGACGCCTTCGAGGTCTTGTTGTCCCACATCTGCAGGGCTTCGAGCAGCGATTGCTGCGGCGCGGGCAGGCAGAAATCGACCACCGTCGTGGTGCCGCCGGCAAGGGCGGCGCGCGTGCCGCTCTCGAAATCGTCGGCGGAATAGGTGCCCATGAACGGCATTTCGAGATGGGTGTGCGGGTCGATGCCGCCCGGCATCACGTAGCAACCGGTCGCGTCGAACTCATGGTCGGCATGCAGGCCCGCGCCGATGGCGACGATGGTGCCGTGCTGGAACAACACATCGGCCTTGAAGCTGCGGTCGGCCGTGACGACGGTGCCGTTCTTGATTACCCTGGTCATTATCTCAGTTCCCTAGTTTATTCGCGCTTCTTGTGAGCTGCGTTCGGCAAGCGATTCAACTCACTCCACAATCACCGCCGTCTCGACCACCGCGTGGAACAGTACGTCGGCACCCGCCGAAGCCCAATCCTGGTAGATATCCTCGGCCTCGTTGTGGCTCAGCCCGTCGACGCACGGGCACATCACCATGGCGGTGGGGGCGACGCGGTTGATCCAGCAGGCGTCGTGGCCCGCACCCGAAACGATGTTGCGATGCGAATAGCCGAGCCGGTCGGCGGCGTCGCGGATCGCCTTGACGCAGCCCTCATCGAAGGTGACCGGATCGAAATGGCCGACCTGCTCGATCTCGAACTGGATGTCGAGCGCCTCGCAGATCGTCGCCACGCCCTCGCGGACGCGCGCGTCCATGGCGTCGAGCACTTCCTTTTCCGGCGAGCGGATATCGACGGTGAACACCGTCTTGCCGGCGATGATGTTGCGCGAATTCGGAAAGACTTCCATGTGGCCGACAGCACCGACGGCGTCCGGCTGGTAGTCCATCGCCACTTCGTGGACGAGTTCGATCACCCGCGCCATGCCGAGCCCGGCATTGCGGCGCTTGGGCATCGGCGTCGAGCCGGTATGCGCTTCCTTGCCGGTCAGCGTCACTTGCAGCCACTTCAGGCCCTGTCCATGCGTGACCACGCCGATATCGATGAGTTCATCCTCGAGGATCGGCCCCTGCTCGATATGCAGTTCAAAGAAAGCGTGGATCTTGCGGTCGCCGACTTTCTCGTCGCCCTTCCAGCCGATGCGCTCCAGTTCCTCGCCGAACTTCTTGCCCTGCTTGTCGGTGTGAGCATAGACGTCCGCCTGGTCGAGCACGCCGGCGAAAACGCCGGACGCCATCATGGCAGGCGCAAAGCGCGCGCCCTCCTCGTTCGTCCAGTTGGTGACGACGATCGGGTGCTTGGTCTTGATGCCGAGATCGTTGAGCGAGCGGATGATTTCAAGCCCGCCTAAAACGCCAAGCACGCCATCGAACTTGCCGCCAGTCGGCTGCGTATCGAGATGGCTGCCGACATAAACCGGCAGCGCGTCGGGGTCGGTGCCTTCGCGGCGGGCAAACATGGTACCCATCTGGTCGAGGCCCATTTCAAGCCCCGCTTCCTCGCACCAGCGCTTGAACAGGCGGCGCCCTTCGCCGTCCTCGTCGGTTACTGTCTGGCGGTTATTGCCGCCGGCGATGCCGGGGCCGATCTTCGCCATTTCCATCAGCGAATCCCACAAACGGTCTGAATTGATTCGCAGATTCTCGCCGGGTGCGGCCATGTTTTCTCAGATCCTCAGTTCTTCAATTCAACTTCCACAAACGACATCGGCGCACTCGCCGCATTGACGACATTGTGCTCGACACCTTCCCCCCGGCGGTAAGCTATGCCAGCCTCCATATCGACCCGGCGGCTTCCTCCGCCGGGCTCTTCCAGAAGCATGCTGCAGGGCGTCACCGTGGTGATCACATAGTCCATCCCGTGCCGATGCCAGCCGGTTTCCGCGCCGGGCACAAAGTCCCAGCGCGTCACGCGCACCTTATCGTCGTCGATGAGTACCTCATGTGTCGCCTGGGGACGCTCCATCAGTCGATGGCTTTCAACACGTCACGAACGGTATCGACCAGTTCGTCGATCTGGCCCTTGCTGATGATCAGCGGCGGCGACAGCGCGATGATGTCGCCGGTCGTGCGGATCAAAAGGCCGCGTTCGAATGCCTTGAGGAACGCCGAAAACGCCCGCTTGGTCGGCTCGCCGGCAATCGGCGACAATTCAATCGCACCGACAAGGCCGATATTGCGGATATCGATGATGTTCGGCGCATCTTTCAGCGAATGCAGCGCATCTTCCCAATAGGGCGCCAGTTCCGCGCCACGCGTCAGAAGGCCCTCTTCCTTGTAGGTGTCGAGCGTCGCCAAAGCCGCCGCGCAGGCGATCGGGTTGCCCGAATAGGTGTAGCCGTGCATGAACTCGATCATGTGTTCCGGCCCGGTCATGAAGGCGTCGTGGATTTCCTTCTTCACGAACACCGCGCCCATCGGGATGACGCCGTTGGAAACGCCCTTGGCCGTGGTCATGATGTCGGGGATGACGCCGAAATAATCGGCCGCGAACGGCGTGCCGAGACGGCCGAAGCCGGTGATGACTTCATCGAAGATCAACAGGATGCCGTGCTTGGTGCAGATTTCGCGCAGCTTCTGCAAATAGCCCTTCGGCGGCAGGATGACGCCGGTGGAACCGGCAACCGGCTCGACGATGACGGCCGCGATGGTCGAGGCGTCATGCAGCGCGACGATCCGCTCCAACTCGCTGGCGACATCGCCGCCATGCTCCGGCACGCCGCGCGAAAACGCGTTCTTGTCGGGGAAATGCGTGTGCGGCATGTGGTCGACGCCGGTCAAAAGCGTGCCGAACATCTTGCGGTTGGAAACGATGCCGCCGACCGAGATGCCGCCGAAATTGACGCCGTGATAGCCGCGCTCGCGGCCGATCAGGCGGGTGCGCGAGCCTTCGCCTTTGACGCGATGATAGGCCAGCGCGATTTTCAGCGCGGTTTCGACTGATTCCGAACCGGAATTGGTGAAGAACACATGGTCCATACCTTCGGGCGCGAGGTCGACCAGGCGGTTGGCCAGTTCGAACACGATCGGGTGACCCATCTGGAAGGCCGGCGCGTAATCGAGTTCGGCGGCCTGCTGGGAGATCGCCTCGGTGATCTTGGGACGGCAATGGCCGGCATTGACGCACCACAGGCCGGCGGTGCCGTCCATGATCTGGCGGCCATCACTGGAGGTGTAATGCATGTCCTTGGCAGCGACCAGCATGCGCGGCGTCTGCTTGAACTGGCGATTGGCCGTAAACGGCATCCAGAATGCACTAAGATCGTTCGGCGTTACCTTGAGCCGGTTCGACATGACCAAGCTATCCTTTCAAAAAACTTGTTTCGTGTGGCCAACGCTTGGTCTTGGGCGCATTTTCATGCTACGCAATTTTTGACCGTTTGGACAAACGTTAGCACCGCCATGGCGGCGGTCAAGGGACTAAGTAGCCGAAATGCGGTATCGAAAGCGCGCTCCACAGGCCAACAAAAACTGGTCCAGCATATTGGTCCAGTTATTGCCCGACGCCTTGCCGCAAAAGGGGTAGAACCCGCATGGAAGCGCCCGCCCCTCACCGTACACGCATTCAGCAGGAAAAGCGCGAGATCATTCTGGAAGCGGCGCTGGAAGTATTCGCCGCGCATGGCTTTCGCGGCGCTACCATCGACCAGATCGCCGACGCGGCATCGATGTCGAAGCCGAACCTGCTCTATTATTTCCGCCGCAAGGAAGACATCCACGAAGCCTTGATGCAGCGCCTGCTCGATACCTGGCTGCAGCCGCTGCGCGAACTCGACGATGTCGGCGATCCGCTGACCGAATTACGCGCCTATATCCGCCGAAAGCTGGAAATGGCGCGCGATTTTCCCCGCGAAAGCCGGCTGTTCGCCAACGAAATCCTGCAAGGCGCGCCGCGCATCATGCCGCTGCTGGAAGGCGAACTGAAAGCGCTGGTCGATGAAAAGGCAGCCGTAGTCGAAGGCTGGGTGCGCTCAGGCCGCATCGCCCACACCGATCCCTACCACCTGATCTTCTCGATCTGGGCGACCACCCAGCACTATGCCGACTTCGACGTGCAGGTGCGCGCCGTGCTGGGGCCGGACCGAAGCGGGGAAACCCGCTTCGAGGATGCCGCCCGGTTTCTGGAAAGGCTGTTCATCGAAGGCTTGAAGCCGAAGGGCTGATGCGGAAAGGCGCGGCCCGCTTTCTTGCAGGCCGCGCCCACCGTTTCCTTAGGCGGCAGCCTTTGCCGCCGGCATCGGATGCAGCGCGTGGAAGGGCACGCACAGCCTGTTCCACACGTTGATCACGCCGATGGCCACGCTGAGCTTGACCAGTTCCTCTTCCGAAAAGTGCTTCAGCGTCGCTTCATAAAGCGCATCGGGCATGCCGGCGTTGGAAATCAGGGTTACCGCTTCGGTATAGGCGAAGGCAGCGCGCTCGCGCTCGGAGTACAGCGGCGATTCCTTCCAGGCCGAAACCAGGAAAACCCGCTGCTGCGTTTCACCGTCCTGCAACGCTTCCTTGCTGTGCATGTCGACGCAGAACGAACAGCCGTTGATCTGCGAGGCGCGCAGCTTGACCAGATGCAGCAACGAACGTTCCAATCCGCACTCGTCGACGGCCTTGTTAAGCGCCTGCACCTGCTTGATGAGTTCCGGCGCCTTGGCGTAAAACTGCAATCTCTGTTTCATCGTCTTTCCTTTCTTTACTGCTTGGGAGAGCTGGATTTCTGTGGGCGTTGATGGCGCTCCACGAAGGCGCAGCCGGCCGCGACCGAACGGGGATCGGCCTCGACCATGAACTGCGCCACGATGTCGGAAAGCTTTTCGTTTGCGAGGGCTGCGCGATAGGCCTTTTCGGCCCGCAGCATCGCGGCATTGATGCCGCACGGCTTGACATAAGCCGATGCCGGCAACTTCACCGGGCCGTCGCGCCGGATTTCGCCGCAGCGGAATGCCGGTTGCGGCCCCTCCACCGCCAGCACGATATCGAGCAGCGATATGCGCTCCGCCGCCCGCGCCAGCCGGTAGCCGCCTGCCGGTCCCGGCACCGATTCCAGCACGCCCGCCGCCGTCAGCGCATTGAGGTGCTTGAGCAGATAACTCGGCGACAGGCCGAACTGCATCGCAAGTGCGGCCCCCGGCATCGTCGCATCGCCCTCGACGCCCGCAAGCGTCGCGGCACAATGGATGGCCGCTTCCACGCCTTCGCCCAGTTTCATCGGTTCTCTTCCCTAATCATGGACCAAAAATATCGTGGATATTTTTTATCTTCAATAAGAGCGAACGAAAAAAGAAACCCTCCTGACACTTCCTGAAATTCAGAAAGCCGGAACATGGATGCAGTTCAGGAAAAGGCTGGATAGATGGCACGGCCGCCACGCCTCAAGCGCAGGCGGAACCGCTTCTCCTCGAAGCGATCCCGCCTGGCCTGGGAGGAACTATTCGGCGGCGACTTTGGCCGCCGGATTGTTCGGGTGCGTCGTCCAGTTGGCGTAGATCGGCGAAACCGGCTTGCCGGTGCGCTCGTCCAGTTCGCCTGCCGCCAGCGGCACCATGGTGATGCAGCCTTCGACCGGGCAAACGTTGACGCAAAGATTACAGCCGACGCATTCGTCGTCCATCACCTCGAAGTGCCGTTCGCCATCGAGCATCGAGGTGATCGCCTGGTGCGACGTGTCCTCGCAGGCGATGTGGCAGCGGCCGCATTTGATGCAGGCATCCTGGTCGATATGCGCCTTGGCGACATAATTCAGGTTGAGATACCGCCAATCGGTGACGTTGGGCGTGGCGCGCCCGATGACGTCGTCCAGCGTGGCATGGCCATTCTCGTCCATCCAGTTCTTCAGGCCCTCGATCATTTCCTCCACGACCTTGAAGCCGTAGGTCATGGCCGCCGTGCAGACCTGCAGATTGCCAGCCCCCAGCGCCAGGAACTCGGCCGCGTCACGCCACGTCGTGATGCCACCGATGCCCGAAATCGGCAGGCCACGGGTCTCGGGGTCGCGCGCGATGTCGGCCACCATGTGCAGCGCGATCGGCTTGACCGCCGGGCCGCAATAGCCGCCATGGCTGCCCTTGCCGTCAATCGACGGTTCGGGCGAAAACGTATCGAGATTGACCGAGGTGATCGACGAGATCGTGTTGATCAACGACACGGCGTCGGCGCCGCCGCGCTTGGCGGCGCGGGCGGGATGGCGGATATCGGTGATGTTGGGCGTCAGCTTGATGATGACGGGCATGCGCGTATATTGCTTGCACCAGCGCGACAGCATCTCGATATATTCGGGCACCTGGCCCACGGCAGAGCCCATGCCACGCTCCGACATGCCATGCGGACAGCCGAGGTTGAGTTCGATGCCGTCCGCCCCGGTTTCCTCGACCGCGGGCAGGATCGCCTTCCAGCTTTCTTCCTCGCAAGGCACCATCAGCGAAACGACGAGCGCCCTGTCCGGCCAATCGCGCTTGACCTGCTTGATTTCCTGCAAATTGAGCTGCAAGGCGCGATCGGTGATGAGTTCGATGTTGTTGAGGCCGAGCAGGCGGCGGTCCGCCCCCCAGATCGCGCCATAGCGCGGGCCGTTGACGTTGACGACCGGCGGGCCTTCCTCGCCAAGCGTTTTCCACACGACGCCACCCCAGCCGGCCTTATAGGCGCGCACGACGTTGTAGGCCTTGTCGGTCGGCGGCGCGGAGGCCAGCCAGAACGGATTGGGCGACTTGATGCCGACGAAGTTGTTGCGAATGTCTGCCATGCTCATGCCCTCCCGTTAGAGGTGAGTGCCCGATGAATACTTTCGGCGGCGTCACGCCCTTGCGCCACGGACGTCACCGTCAAATCCTCGCCGGCACGCACACAGTCGCCGCCGGCCCAGACTTTGGCCAGCGAAGTGCGGCCTTCCGCATCGACCTTGATGCGCCCGCCTTCCAGTTCGATCGAAGCGCCGCTGCCGTTGAGCGCCGCCGGCACGAAAGTCTGGCCAATGGCCTTGAACACCTGGTCGGCGTTGAGCGTCAGCGTCTCGCCGGTGCCGATCAGCCGGTCACCTTCCAGCAGCGTATATTCCAGTTCGATGCCGCTGACCTTGCCGCCCTCGGAAATCACGCGCTTCGGCTGCATCCAGTGGCGGATGGTGACGCCGTTGGCCGAGGCCAGATCCTGCTCGAAGCCGGAAGCGTTCATATGCTCCTGCCCACGCCGGTAGCAGATCGTCACTTCCTCCGCGCCGAGCAGCTTCGACTGCACCGCCGCGTCGATGGCCGTCATGCCGCCGCCGATGACGACGACGCGCCGCCCGACCGGCAGGCTGGAAAGATCGCTCGCCTGGCGCAGTTCGGCGATAAATTCGACGGCATTTTCCACGCCCGACGCATCTTCGCCATCGGCCGTGAGCGCATTGATGCCGCCAAGCCCCATGCCCAGGAACACCGCGTCATAATCTCCGGTCAGGTCGGAAAGCTGAAAATCGCGGCCGAGCAGCATGTCATTCTGGATGTCGATGCCGCCGATAGCGGTCACATAATCGACTTCGAACTGGGCGAAATCGTCGGTGCTCTTGTAGGCGGCAATGCCGTATTCGTTCAGCCCGCCCGACTTGGGTTTGGCCTCCAGCACCGTCACTTCATGGCCGTGACGGGCCAGCCGATGCGCCGCCGCCAACCCGGCCGGGCCGGCGCCGACCACGGCGATTTTCCTGCCGGACGGGGCCGCGCGTTCGTAGAACTGCTTGTCCTCGGCCATCGCGATGTCGGTGGCATAGCGCTGCAGCCGCCCGATCTGCACCGGCTTGCCCTCGGCGATCTCACGCACGCAGACCTCTTCGCACAACGTTTCCGTGGGGCAGACGCGGGCGCACATGCCGCCCAGAATATTCTGGTCGAAAATGGTCTTGGCCGAACCGATCGGGTTACCGGTCGAAATCTGGCGAATGAACAGCGGAATGTCGATCGAGGTCGGGCACGCATGCATGCACGGCGCATCGTAACAGAAATAGCAGCGGTCGGACTCGACCAACGCCTCGTGATGATCCAGCGGCGGATGCAGGTCCGAAAAATTGTCGGCATAGGTTTCCGGCGAGAGCCGGCCCGCCTCTATGCCTGCTTTGAAATGACCAGTCGCCATTCCGCATTCCCCATTTGTTATAATTTCGGGAAGGCTAGCACGTTTTATTTTTTTATCAATTGGTCAATTTTTTGCGCAAGTGCCTGAAATCGCTTAAAAATAACATGATAACTTTTGTCATGTTTTCAGATTTCTGCACCTCCCCCGAAACATATTTTTACCGCGCCTGTCGGGTTGCCGTCACCTTTTGCGTCTTATGATGGGTAGCCCGTTACGAACGGAAAAACAGAGAGGAGCCTTCGATGCCAAAAACTGCGCAATCCTTCTTCTGGTATGAACTGATGACCACCGATATCGATGCCGCCGAAGCGTTCTATACCGATGTGGTCGGCTGGACGGCGCAGCCCTTCGAGACATCGGCCGGCATGCCGCGCTACACGATTATGAATGCCGGCGATCGCGGTATCGGCGGGCTGATGACCCTGCCTGAGGATGCACGCCAGATGGGCATGCCGCCGGCCTGGCTCGGCTATATCCACACAAATGACGCCGACGCCTCCACCGAGGCAGTCAAGAAGGCAGGCGGAACGATCCACCGCGCGCCTGACGACATTCCCGATGTCGGCCGCTTTTCCGTGGTCGCCGACCCGCAAGGCGCGATCTTCATGTTCCTCCAGCCCAACGGCCCAGACCAGCCGCCCGTGCCGATGACGACACCCGGTCATATCGGCTGGCACGAACTGTACACCACCAACTCGCAGGCGGCGCTTGATTTCTACACGAGCCAATTCGGCTGGGAGAAGGACCAGCCCTTCGATATGGGCGAAATGGGCCTCTACCGGATATTCAAGGTCGGCGGCGAACCCACCGGCGGCATCATGAACAAGCCCGAGCAGATGCCGACGCCGGCGTGGCAGTTCTATTTCAACGTGCCCGCCATCGACGCCGCCGCGACGCGGGTTAACGACGGCGGAGGAAAGGTGCTGATGGACCCGATGGAAGTCCCCGGCGGCAGTTGGGTCATCAATTGCACCGACCCGCAGGGCGCACATTTCGCGCTGGTCGCGCCGACGCGGTAGCGGGAACGGGGCGCTATTTTCCAACGATTGACCGGCAGCACGGGCGACGCCGGTCAATCGTTAACAAACCTCGAAAGGAACCCTTTATGTTTTTCGCCTAAAGCTCGGCGCATGGTTGCGTTGCGTTTTAGTATAATTGTTCCGGTTCTTGGCCTGCTGGCGCTTTCGGCTTGCGCCACGCCGCCGCGTCACATCAACAACATCTGCGCGGTATTCGACCAGCGCGACGGCTGGTTCAACAACTGGCAATCCGCCGCCCAGCGCGCCGAGCGCAAATATGGCGTGCCGGTTCCCGTGCTGATGGCGACGGTGCGCAAGGAGTCCGGCTTCAAGGCGAACGCCAAGCCGCCGCGCACCAAGCTGCTCGGCTTCATCCCGTGGAAACGCCAATCCAGCGCGACAGGCTTTTCGCAGGCGCTGGACGGCACCTGGTCGCAATATGTCCGCGAGAGCGGCAATTTTACCGCCCGCCGCACCAATTTCGCGGACGCCGTCGACTTCGTCGGCTGGTATCACGAAAAAACGGCCGACAATCTTGGCGTCGCCAAGAACGACACCTTCAATCTCTATCTGGCCTATTATTCCGGCTGGACCGCCTACAAGCGCGGCAGTTGGAAAAGCAACGCCAGCCTGCAACGCTACGCCCGCGACACCGAGCAGATGGCCCGCAACTATGCCGATCAATTGCGGGGCTGCAACTGACCGGCATATCGGCACGCACGCGGGGCCACTAAAACTGGCGCGCTACCTCGGCTTCTTCCCGAACACACGGACATATTCCGCCTCGCCCCCCTTGGCGAGCGCCTTGGCCTGACGCACCCAATCGTCCCTCTCGATCCGCCCGCCGAAGCGTAGATGCGCATCGATCCATTCGCGTTCGGCCTTCTTCCATGCCGCGACCTGTTCGAAGCGATAAATGCCGAGCCCGTTCAGGATCGTCTCGATTTTCGGGCCGACGCCGGCGATCAATTTCAGGTCGTCCGGCGACTTCGGCTTTGCGATGCCGGACGGACGGTTGCGGTCGACTGGCGTCGAAGAGCCAGCCGCCGGCTTGCGCGCTATCAGCGCCGCCGCTTCCTGCTCGCGCGGCGAAATTTTCGCGCGCACCGCCTGTTTGGCACCGGAAGGCCGTTTTACGGCCGCAGCCTTCGGACGCTCGGTCCCGGCGGAAGCGACCTTCTTTCCGGCGGCGAACGCGGATGGCGCCCTTTCGTCCAGGGCTTGACGCCCGCTGCCTACGTGCGTTTCCTCGAAAGGCGCAACCGTCGAAGCCGACCGGCGCGCCGCGCCGGCACCCTGGCCACCCCGTTCGCTTCTGACCTCGTGGCGACGCGCACTGCCGGAAGCTTCTGCTTCTTCCACCGCACCGCCGAGCTTACCAGCCTCGGGCTTGGCCGTCTTGCCGCGAGGGCGACGCGGCGCAGCGCCCGCAAAGCCGGGACCTGTCCCATGTGGCGCATCTTCGGGTACGCCCTCGTTTGCAGCGTGATCCTTGGCGAAACTGATTACCGGCTCCATCGTCGCCAGCACGTCGTCGGACAACCAGCACAGGCTCTGATGGCCGTCGCCCAGGTCCTTGACCGGCGGCACCTGCGTTTCGCATTTGTTGCCGGGCACCA
>NZ_JBTMXB010000079.1:0-5032 GCF_054489405.1 Mesorhizobium sp. A623 | reverse complement strand
AAATCACTGCGATCAGGGAATCAGAACAAGCCGGTCAATGCAAACCCGCGACTCCGATTAAGGAAAAACCGCTCTAGCTAGGCAATCGCAGCCACGCAATAATCTTTCCTACCGACTCCCCGAGCATGACCACGCCGACAACCATGCCGATTATACCGACGAGCGTCCACTTCATGAAGGTGCCGACTGTTCGGATCGCGTTGACCAGTTTCACGCCGTCCTTCAACGTGGCGATATCGTCCTCGCGAAGCTGAGCCAGAAACTCCCGCGTTTCCTCGGGAAGCTCTGCCATCCGGTTTACTGCTTGCGCTGCGTCGTCCATGCCCGTTCCGATCATTGGCCCCAGCCCCTTAGTTCAATGCTTCGATGGTGATGTGGTTGCCGCTATTTCCAGCAGCCGCGACGAGTGCCGTTGCGATCGTTGCCGAGCACCCGCTCATATCCTGGCCGGTCGGTGCCGATCAGTGCCACGGTGCCCGCCGGGCTAAGGTTCGATTTCAGGAACCCCGCGCAGCTGCTCGCAGGCATCGACTGGCAAGCCACTCCCGCGCAGGCCAGCCACACAAAGATCATAGTCAGACAAAGTTTGGAGCTTCGCATCGTCGCCCTTCCTTTCCAGTTCGGTCTTGATGTCGGCCGCCGCCACTTCGGCGATGCGGCGTTGGTAGCCGGCACTGTCGCCTCGAGCCTGGCCAATGAGGAACGCGACCGGCACAGCGGCTATGAGCGAGGCGACGGCGATGGCCTTCCAGTGCTTGAGAACGATCCAGAGGAATTCGAGCATCAGCATGATCTCCAGACGCCATCGGTAAGCCAACCATGCCAGTGGCCGACATGATGGACGGATGGCGTCAGGGTCGGTTTGTCGGTCGAGCCATTCCAGTTCCATGAAGCGCGGTCAGATTGAGGCTTGAAGCTGTTGCCGACGAGAATGGCGCCGGCAGCGCCGCAACCGCAGGGACAGCAATACCAGAACGTTTGCGAGCCACCTTCGTGCTTCTCGCCGAGATAGAAGGAGCCGGGCACGCCGCCGAGACCATCCCGACGAAAGTCATTCTTCTCGACGCATTGCGCGACGACCGGCTGCGTCTTGACCTCGCCCATTACCCTACCCCTCCACCGCTGCCCGGATCGTCTTGACCCGGCCGACGATCCACGGCCCAATGACGAGCGCAACGATGCCACCGGCAACACCGAGCCCGGCGAACAGCGCGATCGTCTGCCATGGCCAGCCGGCAATCGCGGTGAGCGCCGCGCCAGCGCCACCCAGGCCGATGCCGCTCCAGCCCCAACCGTTCGTCTGCTTCTTCACGGCCTTTTCGATGGCCGGGGGTACGTAAGGTTGGTTGATGGCGACCGGAACTTTGACCTCGACCTTCTTTTCTTCGACCACGGGCGCGGCCTGCACATCGCTGGACTGCGCTAGGGGCGCTGTCAGGGCCACCAGCGCCTCATGCAGGGCGGCGCGGGTGCGAGGGCCGGCGATACCATCTGCCTTCTCACCGGCACGCTGCTGGAACGCTGGGATGGCATTCGGAGCAAGGCCGAGCAGGACGAGCGCCACCTTGGCATACCAGTCGAGCCGATCCTGATAGCCGTTCAGCCCGCCATTGATCCGCTTCGTGATCATCTCGATATCGCCCTGGTCGGCGTATCGGTTCAAATTGCGGCTGTCCCAATACCAGATCGGGCCGAGCCCTTCCCACGGATCGGTCAGCATGGCGTCTGGCGTCTTCTCGAAATTTGGAACGACTGTCGATGTTCCCGCCATCAGCTTGCGGCACCAATCGCGGAAGGAACGTGTGTTCGCCCGTCCGGTAATCTGGATGCCGGTGCGGCCGCGGAACAAGAAGCCGTCTCCGTCCGCCGCTTTCGTGTTTCCGAGATCCGTGCGCGTGTCATATTTCTTCTGCGCCGGCGTCGGCCCCCACACCTCGCGGTCGTATCTGAAGGCGCCGCTCTCGTGGATGATCTGCGGCAGAAACTGCGCCAGACGATGCGGCTGATCGAGGCCGACATTGCGGCCATAGTCATCGAGCGCGATCACGACGCTGCTGGCGTTCGCTGTCTGCGCCTTCGTCATCTTGCCGCCGATCTTCTGAATGAGCGCAAGCGAGATCGCTGCACCGGCGGGTACAGTTCTATCCATGGTCTAATCCTTTTGGTTGAATTGCCGGCTGCACCCGGCCCCACTACTGTGGCATTCCCCGCCGAGCCCAAACGGCGAGCCCGGCCCGCAGTCTGGCAAGTAAGCGGCCGGGCATGCTCTTTTCAGCCATGCAGAGATTCGACTTCCGCCCGACGTGCTGCTTTGATGCACGCGGGGATTATGGGGAACGGGTCATCAGTCTCATCGACGCGAGCAATGTACGAAAACGCGCTGTCATCCTCGATCAAGCCTTCAGTGACACGCTGATAAAACTCCGAAAGGTCGGTTGCCACGGCCTGATCGACCGCCGGCGTATTCGTGCCGAGGATCATCAGAGGATCGCCCGGCATCTTGTCGATCGCGGCCTTCCACAACTGGATGCCCTTGTCCGAGCGCATTTCGTGGATTTCGTCACCGAACACCGCAATCGGTTTCGGGCCCGAGATGCTGTCGCCGGACGCTACCGGCAGGAATTTCGATCCGCTGGCCGGTATTTCGATCTTCCAGGCGTTGTCGCCAACACCGCGAATGATCACCTTGCCAAGGCTTTCGAGGGTGTCTTCGCCCTTGCCGGGTATTGGAGCCCTGCAAAGCGCCACAGCATCCGAGAACAAAACCTTGGCTTGGTCTCGGTCATTCGCGATGGCGTAGGCCTCGGCGCGTTTCACGCCGCAGAACCCGGTCATGTAGATACCGATCGCCCCCATCAGCGGCGATTTGGCCTGGCCCTTGCCCGTCCCGATCCATGCCTGCCGAAACCGACGGGTGCCATCCGCGTTTCGCCAGCCGAACAGGCTCCCGACAACGAAGGTCATCCAGTCCAGCAGGTGGAACGGCTCGCCAGCCTTGGCGCCGGCCGTCACCGTGAACATGGCCGGGAAGAACCGGAATGCCCTTGCCGCTTCCTCCGGGTCGAACCGAAGACCGCGCTTCGGCCCCTTCTTCAAGTCCTCCAGATGCCGTTTGCAGGATGCCCGGACGAAACGACCGGCTATGATCTCACCGGTTAGAACCCTATTGGCGTAGTCCGTTGTCGGATCCGAGGAATTCGTCACTTGGCGCTCTCCCGGCATCAGGCTTCTTCTCGACCGATCGGGATACCGCCTCTCCGAACATTGCCTTTTCCAGCTTCAAAAGCCGGTCATTGAGTTTCTCGACTGCAGCCCAGGTGAAACTGAACACGTCGCCGCCGTTTGGGCCTTTCGTCACCGGTCCTGCCGCAGCAGCAATCGGATAAAGGCATTCGAACTCGACCTTGGCCCGGACATATCGATCGGCGCGCGCCAGGTTTGCAGTATTCACCGCGCTGGCGGCTTTCAATGCGGCGACAGTCTCTTTCCAGAACAGGGCGGCCATTTCGAAACGGGCCTCGTCCTCACTGAAAATCTGCCGATAACGGGGTTGAACTGCCTTCATCATGTTATGTTGTTACCCCTACCCCCTCTTGCGGCATGATCTGAATGAAAATGTAGGGGGGACGCGGGTCTGGCCAAAACCGCACTCGTTTAAAATTTGCCGGGGTGGCCCCATGGTCGAAAAAATCAGGTCGAGGTTTCACGCGATTTTCGATTAGTAGGTCTACTAACTTGCTGTGGCCTACCGATTCCATGGATGGTTCGGGTCCAACGGCCTGCCGTGCTCGTCATGCCCACTGATGTAGCCTCGATGTGTTGCCCGCTGCGCTGCCCTGTCGTGGCATTCCTTGCAGACCGAGATGATGTTGTCCGGGTCGAGGAACAGCGTCATGTCGCCCTTGTGGTCTATCTTATAATGAGCGACTGGTGCGTTGGGCTGGTTGCCCTTGCCTCGCAGTGATCGACCACACCCAGGCCAGCGGCATGTGTAGCTATCCCTGAGCAGGATGTGCTTGCGGAGTTTCTGCCATGCTGGGAGTGCGTAGAGGGCGCGATGCTCTGGTCTGTGTGGGCGGCGTGCTGGCTGTTTGCTCGGCATAGAAGTTTGGCTCCATCGAACGCAGCGCATGGACCAAGCCAGATCATTGAAACGGCAGGGCGCGACCTTATATCAGTCGGGCGCTGATCATTTTCCTCCCATTGTGGTCGGCGCGTTCCCCCTCTGAACTTGGCCGGGCATCGTGCTCGGCCTTTTTCGTATGGCGCTGCTGCTTCCTGTCGCCTGTGCCTGGTGGTCGGTGGACTGGTGGCTTGCTCGGCATGGGGGATGGTGATTACCTGCTGACAGGGCACAGTCGATGACAGGAGGGGCAATTGGGCGACCTTAAAACTAAAGGACAAGATTCCGCCGGCAGCAAAATGGAAACTCTATGGAACTTCGTTGGGTGGACCACACTCGCCGGATGCTTCGTAGGCCTCATCTTGCTCTTGGATACCGCATTCTTGTGATCTTCGGCCTTCCGCGCTTGGCGAGCCTGTAGTGTAGATGCGAGGCGGCGGAAGACGTCACCCTTAAGCGATTGTTTTCGCTGTGATAACCGGGCAATAAATCGGATTTTCCGGTTATTTCGACGTCAATGGGTTTGCGAGGCGGCGGAACGCTGATCCGTCAATTCGGCGTTTTACCCAACCAGTTGCCATCCGGTCGGAACGTCATAGGGCTGGCTAACCCTTCCGCCTCGCAACTAGTCTTTCCGCACACTGGCGGCTGGAAATCTGGGGCTGGCATTCGGCCCACTCTATGAGCCGACCTACTAACCAGTTTCGCGCTCCCTCTGGCTTCCAAGGGCCTTGACCACAACGGCGCATCCTACTCTGCCAGCACGCTCCGATAATCTATGACCGCGCACTGTCGGAAGCGCGTAACGCGGAAACTCTAAGCCGAGCGAGGTGCCACGTGTACGGAACCGTTTCGCTCGCGAACGGTTGGTGCACGTAAACCCAGGAGATATTGAAATGATGTTACGCA
>NZ_JBTMXB010000078.1:0-5788 GCF_054489405.1 Mesorhizobium sp. A623 | reverse complement strand
ACATAGCGCACCGACGTTCGATCAACCCCGATCACGGAACACGCCCGACGCTGGCTGACCTCAAAGCTCTCGCAGAGACCTCTTCGGGTTCGCTGATGGCGAAGGCGACCAGTCGGGCGAAGGTTTCTGCGGGCACTCCGACCTGGCCTACATAGTCCTGGTTCGCCTTCTGGACATCCTGCTCGCTGATGTGGTCGAGGAGTTCCGTCTTGACCGCGCCCGGCGAGATGATCGTGACGCGGATATTGTGGGGCGCCATCTCCTGTCGCAGGCCGTCCGAGATGACTCGCACCCCGGACTTGGTCGCGGAATAGACGGCGGAGCCGCCGAAGATTTTATGGCCCGCAACCGACGAGAGATTGATGATGTGGCCCGACTTCTGCTCCTGCATGTATGGGAGCGCGGCGGCGATGCCGTAGAGCACGCCCTTGAGGTTGACGTCGATCATCTGATCCCATTCGTCGACCTTCAGCCGCTCCATAGGCGAAAGCGGCATCACGCCAGCATTGTTGATGAGCACGTCGATCCGTCCGTAGGTTCTGACCGCCGCGTCCACGAGGTTCTTGAGGTCCTCCCGCTTCGTCACGTCCGTGACAACCGCCGTGGCTTTGCCGCCGGCTTCGGTAATTTCCGCTGCAAGCGCTTCTATCCTGTCGGAGCGGCGGGCCCCCAAAACGACGCTGGCCCCTTTGGCGGCGAGATGACGAGCGGCCGCCGCTCCCATGCCGCTGGAGGCGCCCGTGATAACAACGACCTTGTCAGCAATATTGTCTGTCATTTGAAGTCTCCGAATGATGGTTAAACTTGGCCTGCAATCTCGAATGCTCACTATATAGAGCGTAGAACGCATCACCTGAGGGGGTCGGCCAATGTTATCTCAACTCACTTGAAATCTATGGTTGTAGCAACCATATTGAGAATGGGTGCCTTGCCAAGATCGGTACCTAATTGCTTGCTCAAAAAGTGGAGGAAGTAATGAGCAATACTACCTTTTCCAACCCAGTTCAGCTCGAATTAAGAAACACCGGTCGCCGTGTGATTGCTAACCCGTGGGAGGCCATCGAAGTGTTACACGGCCACTGGCCGCACCGGGCGCGTGGGCGAACCTACCGCTCTGCATACAGGGCGTGCCGCGATGCGCTTGATGGCTTGCGGAAGCCTCACGAGGCGAGGCGGGCCTTCATGGCAGTTGCCCGTCGAGCTGGGATGTCGGTCGGTTAGGGCAACGGGCACCAAGATTTTCCAGGAATGAAGCGACGAGTTCCGGGTTCGGGCCTCCACCGGTTTCATTGTCTTCTTGAGTTGATCTGAGGTTAGCACCGAGCGCCTTGACACTCTGTTAAAAAGGATACTACGATTGTTAGACTATATTAGTGACGCTCTCGATACGCATGGCGCTATGAACATGGCACTACGAATTTTGACATTAATTGGCACCTTGTATGTCGGTTATTTGAATATCTTTATTATCTCCTGGTAGGAGAGCGAAAACTCGACACGAACCAGAAAATGGAATCGAGGTGTTCGAACTCAAATAGCGCTCAATTTCGCTAATCTAGGGGCTCGGAAAGCCAAATTAGAGGCTCGCATTGGATCTCCCCAGCCTCCAATACAGGAGTGTAATCATGGCCTTGAGCTTCCTCAACCCCAGCAGGACTTATGACAAGACCAGGAGATCTGTTCATTTCACCGCTCACGATGGGATGTTCGAGATTCGTTTCTTTGTGGAGGTGGCGGCATTGTTGAGCATCCTACCTGGGGCCGTGAAAGACGAGGCAGGCTACCTAAAGGCGTTCGACACAATGCGTGACGCGATACATGAAGCTGCGCGCCGCGCGTATTCCAGTGGAAGCACAAACATGTATACCTTGACGTCGGTGCATTTCCGCCGCCACCTCTTGCTCCAAAAGGGTTAAGCAGCAGGATAGATCTCTGCGATTCAATGTATGAGCGGGGTTGTTTAAGGCGAGTCTCGGTTCGAGTTCCGGTGGTATGCCCATGAGGCATCCGTCAACAACACCCAACGCCACATTACGTAGTCGTGCAAAGCGACCCATGTTGTTCCACCAGGGCAAGCAGGTTCAGACCGACAAAGTCGCTCGACGTCACGCAATTGCGAACTCGCCGACCGATGGGCAGTGCCGCTCACAAGTCGGACGCCGGATTTCACCACCCTATGAACGAACCGTTCATAGTTTGTTCAGCGAGGACTGGGTAACCAGTCATGGTCGTCTCTTATCTAATTGGAGTTGCAATGAAAAAGTTCGTGTCTGCGCTTTGCGCAGGGTCTCTCAGTCTCACGTTCGGACTGGTGCCCTCCATCCCGTCTGTCGCGGCTCCAATGATGCCGCAGGTCAACACGTTTTCGAACGTCCAAACCGTCCAATACAAGGACAAGTGGCGCAAGAAGAACCGGAAACATCGGGTTCAGAGAGACCATAATCGAAGGGGACACTGGAACGGCCATCGTGGCGAGCGAAGCAAGCGTCATGGGTATCGTCGTCACAATGACGGGCTTTGGTATCCGCTGGCTGCGTTCGGATTAGGGGCGATCATCGGCGGAGTGATCGCTAATCAGCCACAACCGGCGCCGGTCTATCGCGAACGTCGCGGCGGTGATGCACACGTACAATGGTGCTACGGCCAGTATCGGTCCTATCGCTCTTCGGACAATACCTTCCAGCCCTACAACGGGCCTCGGAAGCAGTGCTATTCGCCGTACTAAGCGACGGTCAAACGGGATTTAAAATGGAAAGGCGGCTCTTGCGGGCCGCCTTTTATCACGAGTAGCGGAAGCGAGTGGATCACCTTCTGCGCGGCTTAGGCGGCGGCTTGCTTGGCCTGTCTCTCTCCGCGTAGCGAACCAACAGGTTTTCCGGCAGTCCGCGCAACATGTCGTATTTGCGTTGGCACCATGGGCACCGGGCCACCGCATGCGGGCGGGGCGCTGCACATGATGAGCAGAAACGAAGCATGGACATAGTAAACCTCCTCTGCCCCGGAAAGGGCTTCGGGGGCGCAATCTGATGAAATAGGGATCGACTCGAAAGCCAAATGCAATAACGCTAAAGAATGTCACGAAATTGAGGCGCTATGCGTCTGATTATAGGGGCAAAATATCTTATCGACGCTATGAAGTCGGGGTGGTCGAATGCTCGTTAGCCTAACACCCGACGGCGATCTAATATCCTTGGCAGTCATCCCGAAGCATTGGCCCCCGGGCGAAAGCGGAGAGGACCAGGCTCAGGATGACCCAGTGGGTGACCTTAAGAACGAATATCATGGAAGAGCTTGAAATCATCCGTCCGGCAACGCAGGCGGATCAGCTGGAGCACCGCACGATGGTGGGCGGGTCATGAACCAGCTCGGTACGCCAAGCACCGTTTCATGCCCAGTCACGACAAAGCCAAGCGACTCGTAAAAGGCCACGTTGATTGCCAGATCAGTCTCAAGATAGGCGGTGGCTGCGAGCGCATCCATGCGCTGGCAGCAACGCATCATCAAATGTCGTCCGATACCCCGCCGCCGGTGCGCTGGTCCCACAGCCAATGGACCGATGTGCCAGTGCGGACCAGCCGGATCGTTGCGCGCCCAGGCAGCTAGCCAGCGGCGGATACGGAAGATCCCGGCCGGTGGGTTGCTAGCCGCGATTATGCCGGCAAAACGCAGTGTATCCGTCAGTGCTGGACGACAGCGGCCAGGTTTGATCATGCCCAGAACACCGATTATTTCGTCCTGCACATACGCGCCCAGCACTTCGCCATTCGACTGGACATAGGCAACCAAATGACCAAGGAAGCGCAACAAACGCCGATGCCTACGGTCGGGATCGGTCCCGAACACTTCCACATGCAATGGATTGTCGAGCATGCCGTTGGCCAGAATGGCGGCCGCCACATGTAGCTCGCCAGGCCTCAGTTCTCTGATGTCGAGGTCGTTGTCAGCCTGGTTCCGTGATGCTGGTCGTCGCGCCATCAGAAACGGTGGGCGGCCGAAAGCGCGCAACTGGTCAGCGCCGAAACCACGTCGCCAGCGGCAAACAGGTGCTCGCCAAGGCCATTGAACGAACCATCTACTTCCGGATTGTCCAAATTTCCCACGCCAGAATCCTTTGATACCGCAGTTCTGGCCAGAGCCTCCATTCGTTCGCGTCCAATCCTCGACCTTGAAGCTATACTTATCGGGTTACAGAATCGAGTTCGCCGGGTTTCGACCTACCGTCCGGGTGGTAGCGAAGCGGCAGTGAATCTCAGACCTTCCGCTGTCAGGAATGCCTCGCGCCCTTCGCTGCCAAGGCTCTTGCGTTTTGGCCGCGCTCGCGTCGAGAGTGAGGCAGTTGATCAGTTACGGGATCAGGTGGCGAGGGGTTTCAAACTGCTCGGCGAGCGATGATGCCAGATTGTAGGCGTACCGGCTGTCGTTTGCGCATCATGTGAACCATTTAGATCCCAGACAGCGTCAATGACGGGTGAACTTAGATCTCGTAAGAAGTTGCCCGGTCCAAATTTCGTCAATTCATAGCCGAATACCCCGCAGCGATCGCGGTCTTGGAAGCATCCGGCAGCGAAACCGCTAGAACGTAGAAGCTCCAACCTCTCTCGCTCCGCCATATAGCGGAGCGACCTTTTGCCGCGAAATCATTGATTTTCCATGAATAATTCCTATGTGCATAATGCAACATGGAGAACGAATTCCATGACCAAAGTACGATTGGAGAAACCCGAAAACAGACATGTCCGAGCCGATAGGATTTCTCGCGAATATATTACCGCCGAGCGTAGCGCACGCGAGAAGAAGACAGCCAGGCTGCGTGAGATGCGCCTTAAGGTGGAAAGATTGGCTGCGTAAGCTTGCGGGAGCCATCCGTTGAAGGGGTGCCCAGCTTTGGGCATGCTGCATCACAAATGCTGGAATGGCGCCTTATGATTATTGATTACGACGATTTGGATTTCCCGGTGGTCGCCGGTCAATACAATTACAACGATATCCTCGTGGATGTTGGGTGCTCGCAAATCTCAGCATGGGACAGTAACCCGCTCATTCGATTTATGCTGGTCCACACTTACGACAACCGCTATTCGATGGGTCCGGCGGTGGCAAAAGGTACGCTGCCTACCGATCTGCTCGTGTAGACCCGCGTTTTACGCGACACTTCGGCGGCGCTCGCTTGGCGTTTTCGGGACGTCATTATCGGGGCGACGCAGAAGGCGCGGTATCAGCCCTGATCTGGCTGGCGATCAAAGTGTCGGCGTGATCAGGCGAATCCTAGAAATGACAGGATCGCCACTAGGACCACAGACGCGGCACCTAGAAGGATGATGTAGTTCATCGCGCTCGTTCCGAATGTTTCCGGAACCATTAGCGTTTTCGCTTCGAGCCGCTTTGCGCTTTGGCAAACAAAAAGCCCCGGCGTGGCGGGCCGGGGCCGACTATGCGCACCCCCGGCCCGATCTGGCTGACAACGTCAGCATAATGTTGCCCTACCCCGACAAGGCTCGGCGCACGCATCGGCATCACCGCCGTGCTCCACACCTGGGGATCGGCGATGACCCACCATCCGCACGTGCACATGATCGTGCCGGGCGGCGGTATCGCGCCGAACGGAAGCCGCTGGATATCTTCTCGACCGGCATTCCTTGTTCCGGTGCGCGTGCTCGGCAAGCTGTTCCGCCGGCTCTTCCTGACCCGACTGGTCGCTCTCCACGACGCCGGCCGACTCACCTTCTTCGGGTCGATTGCGCATCTGACCGAGTGGCGGGAATTCCTGCGCCATCTTGCTTCCGTCCGA
>NZ_JBTMXB010000077.1:0-2500 GCF_054489405.1 Mesorhizobium sp. A623 | reverse complement strand
CTAAGGTCCCCAAGTTATGGCTAAGTGGGAAAGGATGTGAGGATCCCAAAACAACCAGGATGTTGGCTTAGAAGCAGCCATCATTTAAAGAAAGCGTAACAGCTCACTGGTCTAAATAAGGGTCTTTGCGCCGAAAATGTAACGGGGCTAAAGCCATACACCGAAGCTTAGGGTTTGGTCCGCAAGGGCCAAGCGGTAGCGGAGCGTTCTGTAAGCTGATGAAGCTGTACCCGTGAGGGGCGGTGGAGGTATCAGAAGTGCGAATGCTGACATGAGTAACGTAAGGGGAGTGAGAGACTCCCCCGCCGAAAGTCCAAGGGTTCCTGCTTAAAGCTAATCTGAGCAGGGTTAGCCGGCCCCTAAGTCGAGGCAGAAATGCGTAGACGATGGGAACCACGTTAATATTCGTGGGCCTGTGGGTAGTGACGGATCACGTGTGTTGTGAGGTCTTATTGGATTGATCTTGCAGCGAAGTGGTTCCAGGAAATAGCTCCCACTTATAGACCGTACCCTAAACCGACACTGGTGGACTGGTAGAGTATACCAAGGCGCTTGAGAGAACTATGCTGAAGGAACTCGGCAAATTGCACGCGTAACTTCGGAAGAAGCGTGACCCTTGCTTACGCAAGTAGGTGAGGGTGGCACAGACCAGGGGGTAGCGACTGTTTATCAAAAACACAGGGCTCTGCGAAGTCGCAAGACGACGTATAGGGTCTGACGCCTGCCCGGTGCTGGAAGGTTAAGAGGAGGGGTGCAAGCTCTGAATCGAAGCCCCAGTAAACGGCGGCCGTAACTATAACGGTCCTAAGGTAGCGAAATTCCTTGTCGGGTAAGTTCCGACCTGCACGAATGGCGTAACGACTTCCCCGCTGTCTCCAGCATAGACTCAGTGAAATTGAATTCCCCGTGAAGATGCGGGGTTCCTGCGGTTAGACGGAAAGACCCCGTGCACCTTTACTATAGCTTTACATTGGCATTCGTAGTGGCATGTGTAGGATAGGTGGTAGGCTTTGAAGCCGGGGCGCCAGCCTCGGTGGAGCCACCCTTGAAATACCACCCTTATCTCTATGAATGTCTAACCGCGGCCCGTTATCCGGGTCCGGGACAATGTATGGTGGGTAGTTTGACTGGGGCGGTCGCCTCCTAAAGAGTAACGGAGGCGCGCGATGGTGGGCTCAGAACGGTCGGAAATCGTTCGCTGAGTGCAATGGCATAAGCCTGCCTGACTGCGAGACTGACAAGTCGAGCAGAGACGAAAGTCGGTCATAGTGATCCGGTGGTCCCGCGTGGAAGGGCCATCGCTCAACGGATAAAAGGTACGCCGGGGATAACAGGCTGATGACCCCCAAGAGTCCATATCGACGGGGTTGTTTGGCACCTCGATGTCGACTCATCGCATCCTGGGGCTGGAGCAGGTCCCAAGGGTATGGCTGTTCGCCATTTAAAGCGGTACGTGAGTTGGGTTCAGAACGTCGTGAGACAGTTCGGTCCCTATCTGCCGTGGGTGTAGGAATATTGAAAGGATCTGTCCCTAGTACGAGAGGACCGGGATGGACGGATCTCTGGTGGACCTGTTGTGGCGCCAGCCGCATAGCAGGGTAGCTATATCCGGACGGGATAACCGCTGAAGGCATCTAAGCGGGAAACCCACCTTAAAACGAGTATTCCCTGAGAACCGTGGAAGACGACCACGTTGATAGGCTGGGTGTGGAAGAGCGGCAACGCTTGAAGCTTACCAGTACTAATAGTTCGATCGGCTTGATCGTTCTCATTCCTTATGCTCATCTGACCAGATGATCTCGCTCACGCTTGTTCCGCCCTTCGGGCGGCGCTACGCGGGTGCGGCGCATAAGCGCCGGCGGCCAGTCGGCCTTGCGGACTTTGTCCGGAAGGCTCTAGCCGACTGATGGCACACAAAAGACCAGCGAATAGCTCGAGAGGCAGCAGATAGGTTCCCTATTCGCTATCTCCCTACTCCCTATTCGCTAAACAACAGCTTCTCGAATTAATGTGCGTTTTGCCGACCTGGTGGTTATGGCGGAGCGGCTGCACCCGATCCCATTCCGAACTCGGCCGTGAAACGCTCCAGCGCTGATGGTACTTCGTCTTAAGACGCGGGAGAGTAAGTCGCTGCCAGGTCTGCAAAACGCACATTAAAATTATCTTCTCTCCACAAATAGGCCCGCCAATCGGGATCACGGGCCGCGCAAGCGGCCTATTCCATTTGGAAAGCCGATAGTTTCTGGTAGGCTAGCGCTTACCTTGACGCGGGGTGGAGCAGCGCCCCGTCCGCCCGCAGAAGCCCTTCAGGCTTCGAGGACGGACAAGCAGGAAAGTCCGGGCTGCCCGGCCGGCCAATGCCGAAACTTTGACGCGGGGTGGAGCAGCCCGGTAGCTCGTCAGGCTCATAACCTGAAGGTCGTTGGTTCAAATCCAACCCCCGCAACCAAATCATAAAAGCCCGCCAGATAAACCTCCGGCGGGCTTTTTGCTGTTTGTG
>NZ_JBTMXB010000076.1:0-7026 GCF_054489405.1 Mesorhizobium sp. A623 | reverse complement strand
TTATGCGGCATGCAATCAATCCTGTCCGGCAGGTACAACCTTAATACCCGCCAAAGCCCGATCCCTGCAACAACGTCGTGGCGGTCCCTTATCCCAGGTAAGCGTCGATAATCTGCCTCAGCCGCGTCGGGCCGAAGCTGGGGAAATGCCCGCCGTGGACGATGGAAACCGGCAGACGTGCAAGGCGCTCAAGCGAGCGTCGATAATCATCGCGGTTGGAATGAAAAGTATCCGTCACCAGATCGCCGTCATAGACGATGTCGCCGGCGATCAGCGTCCGGGTCGACACCTCGTACAGCGCGATTCCGCCGGGTGAATGTCCCGGCGTGTGGATGACCTCGAACTGTCTGTCGCTAAGGTCTATCATATCCCCGTCCGAAAGCAGCCGATCGGCCGTCACGCTCTTCACCTTATAGGCCGACGCATCCCACCCATGCGGCATCCGCAGGAACATGGCGTCGCTTGCATACGGGTCGGCGAGCGTCCATTCGGGTCGCGGCTCACGCAGGATGTGCGCCTCCGCCAGGTGAATCCAGCATTGGCCGAATTCGTGATGGCATCCGATGTGATCGAAATGCGCGTGCGACGCGACACAGACGAGCGGGCGCTCCGACAGCAAGGGCACGTTGCGGCGAAGCGGAAAATGCCCCAGGCCGCTATCGACGAGCACGTCGCGATCCCGGCCGCGGATGTGCCACATATTGCAGCGAAAAAAGGGCTTTATCCACGGCTCGTGGATAAGCGTGATGCCATCCGCGAAAGGGATCGTTTCGTACCAGTCCTTCTCGGCCACGAGCACCATCGGTCAGTCCGCCAGTAGCCCGAGATGGGCCGGCTGCGCATGAAGTTGAAGCCGGTCGCCGATCGAAATCGCCTGCTCGGCCGGCAGTTTGAGCTGCAATGCAGGTCCGCTGTCGGAATGCACGACGACCTTCCGGTAGCTCCCCTGAAAAACGCTTTCGACGACGACGCCATGCCCCAAGATTATCGCTCCCGGCAAGGGAGGACCCAGCCGCAGGTTTTCCGGGCGCACGGCGACCGTGACCTTCGTTCCCTCCTTGTGGTGGCCGGTGGAAGGAATTTCTAGCTCGCCAAGCTGGGTGCGCACGGTAGCACCCGCCTCCGAGAAGCCGACGATCTCGCCGTCGATCAGCGTGTTCTCGCCCATGAACGACGCGCTGAACCGCGTCGATGGCCGGGCGTAGATCCGCTCCGGATCGCCTTGATCCACGATGCGGCCGTTCTGCATCACCAGCAGCACGTCGGCCAGCGCCATTGCCTCTTCCTGGTCGTGGGTCACATGCACGAAGGCGGTGCCGACGCGCTTCTGGATCGCCTTCAATTCATCCTGCATCTGCCGCCTCAGGCCGAGGTCGAGCGCACCCAAAGGCTCGTCCAGCAAAAGCAGTTTGGGTTTCATGATCAGCGCGCGAGCGAGCGCCACACGCTGTCGCTGTCCCCCGGACAGTTGGTGGGGCTTCTTGTCGAAAGACTGATCGAGGCCGACCAGCGACAGCGTCTCGCGCGCAAGGGCGTCGCGCTCGGATCTGGGTGTGCCGCTCATGCGCGGACCGAAGGCGACGTTGGCGCCGACGCTCATGTGGGGGAACAAGGCGTAGTCCTGGAAGACGGTCGTGGTGGGCCGCTTCGCTGGCGGCATCCGGGTACAGTCGCGGCCGTCTATCAGGACGCGCCCTTCGGTCGGCTCGAGAAACCCTCCGAGGATCGACAGAAGCGTGGTCTTTCCCGACCCCGAAGGCCCGAGCAGAACCACATATTCCCCTGGCGCGATGTCGAGCGACAACTGATGCAAGACAGTCAGCGCACCGAAATTGTGCGATACATTAACGGTGGAAACGGCGGCATGGGTCATTTTCTTTTTCTCCTGCCGAACACGGCCAGCTCCGTAAGAACGACCAGAAGGATCGAGACGCCAAAGACGATCGCGCCGATGGCGTTGGCTTTCGGATTTAGGCCGGAACGCAAGAGCGTCCATATCTCGACCGGCAGCGTCGTCTCAAAACGCGCGAGCAGGAATGCTATCAGGAATTCGTCCCAGGACAGGGTGAGCGACAAGACGAAGCCCGCGACGAGAGCCGGCCACAGCACCGGGGCGACGACCAGCGCCAGCACCTGCCATTCGCGCGCGCCGAGATCGCGGGCCGCCTGTTCCAGACGGATGATGCCGTCTCCCATCTGGCTGTAGCAAATGGCAAAGCAGAGCGGGAGATTGATCACCACATGCCCGATGCCGACCGCCAGCAACGACTTCGAGATGCCCAGCGCATTGAACATGACCACCAGCCCCATGCCGATGATCAGATAGCTGACCGACAGGGGCGCGATCATCAGGCCGCGCACCACGGTTCCTGCCCGGCTTCGCATGCGGGCGCAGCCATAGGCGGCGAGAAAGCCGAGCAGCACGGATACGGTCGACGAGATGCCGCCGACCAGAACCGAATTCCACATGGCTCCGGTGAGCTTTGAGTCGCCGAAGACTTCGCCATACCAGCGCAGCGACGGGCCGGTGAAAGGCGGGATGGGAAACCGGGTAGCCTGAAACGAAAACAGGACAAGCACCACCACGGGGATGTAGATGAACACATACGTTACCACGACGTACGCCCCGGAAAAGAGATCGGCGAGCCGCTTCATCCGATCACGTCCTTTCCAGCTTCAGCCAGCGGGCGCAGCCCAGATAGGCGAGCGAGATGACCAGCATGAGGATCCCCGAAAGTGCTGCGGCGAGCGGCACGTCGGCGCGCCGCCCGATCTGCTGGATGATCAGTTGAGGCATCAGCAATTCGTTGCTGCCGCCCAGAAGCTGGGGCGTGATGTAGTCACCGATGGTGAGCACGAAAGTCAGGAACGCGCCGACGACGATGCCGGGCAGCGTGAGCGGCAGGATGATGTGCAGAAAAATGCGAAAGCTGCTCGCCCCCAGATCGGCGGCCGCCTTGCGGTAGTTCGGGCTGAGTTGCTTGAAATTGGCGTAGATCGTGAGCGTCAAAAGCATGACGAAGAAGTGGACGAAACCGATGATGGTTGCGGTGCGCGTATTGGCCAGCATCAGCGGCTGATCGATAAGCCCGCTTCCGACCAGCGCACGGTTGATGACGCCACGCTCCGCCAGCAGCAGCAGCCAACTGTAGGAACGAACCACATAGGAAGTCCAGAAGGGAAGGATGGTGAACAGCAGGGCCATGCGCTGCCAGCGTTCGGGCACGCGTTCAGCCAGTATCCAGGCGAGTGGATAAGCCACGAGGATCGAGATGATCGTGACCAGAAGCGTAACCTGAAGCGAATTGACCAGCGCCCGCACGTAACTCGGCTGGGTGATGAAATGCCGATAATTGTCCAGCGACAGGCCATCCGGCCCCGACAGGCTGATCACCAGCATCGCCGCCAGTGGAACGAAGAAGAACAGAACTGTAAAAGCCAGGCCGGGACCGACCAGGAACAGGTTACGCCAGTTTGCGCCGAACAGGGTCATGAAGCCGCCGCCATGCCGATGCTGTGTCGCCTGGAAAATCCCAGGCGCGGTGGTCTACCGAAGCGCGGGGCGTGTGGAAACGCCCCCGCGCCGCCAAAGGAGCAAGTCAGTCAGCCTGCAAGATATCGTTCCAGGTGTCCTGCATCTGCTTGTCCAACGCGGCATCCGGCGCCGGATAGCGGTTCGACGCTGCAAGATCCTTCGCCTGAACGTCGGAGGAGAATTTGAGCGTTTCCTTCTGCTCGTCGGTAAGCGCGGCATTCTTCTGTGCCGGCATTCCCCAGAAACAGGAGGATGTCGAAAGGGCCGCCTGGCCTTCCGGGCTCAGGATATGCTGAATGAACTTGAGCGCCAGATCGGGTTTCTTGCTGTCCTTCAGGATGGCGACTGCTTCCGACCAGAGGATGCCGCCCTCTTCGGGTATGACGAAGTCGAGGTCCGGGTTTTCCGCGTGAAGCCCTGCCGTCACCCATTCGCCGGCACCGACCACGACATCAACCTCTCCGGTCGCGATCGCCGTCTGGCTGGCGACGACTTCGCCCACCAGCTTCGCGTTCGCCTTGAGCTTCAGCATCAAATCCTTGATCGCCGGCAGCGTCGCGGCGGTCAAATCCTTCGTCGGCGTTCCCGTCGCCACCGACGCCATGCCGAGCACCGGCAGGTAATAGTCGTAAATGGCGATGCGACCCTTGAATTTCGGGTCGGTCAGTTTGGTCAGGGTCGACACGTCCTCGGCGGAGAACGCCTTCTTGTTGTAGGAAATGGCGTTGAAGCCCCATTTGTCGGTCACGGCATAGCGCTTGCCATCGATAACGACGGCATCGTCCATCCGCACTTCCGGGAACTGGTCGGCAAGCGGCAGCGCGTCGTCCGCAAGCGGCAGGAACCGCTCCTTGGCAATGCGCGCGACATCGATGGAATCGATGACCATGACGTCCCAGTCGCCGGGCTGCGATTGATCGATGAGCGACAGGCCGGCGCCGGTGCCCTCGAACACCTTCAGGTTCACCTTGACGTCGTTGGCCTTTTCAAAAGGCTCGATCAGGGCCGGATCGGTGTGGTCGCACCATACCAGTGCGTTGAGTTCCTCGGTGGCGATGGCCGGCGACACCGCCAGGAGCGATACCGAAACGGCCAGAGCCTTCAATCCGGCGGCAAAAGAAAATCGTTGTCCCAACATGGTTTCCTCCCTGAAGGCACCCTCACAATCGTGCCTTCTCGTGAAAATATGAATTGATTATAAATACGAGTCAATTCATATTTATCCGCATCATGGCCGGACTGAGACAGCGACAGAAGGCAGACAGGCACCATCGCATCGTCGAGGCGGCGGCGCGGCTTTTTCGCGAATTTGGCTATGAGGGCGTGAAGATCGAAACCATCGCCGAACAGGCGGAACTGTCGGTCGGCACGATCTACAATTATTATGAAAGCAAGGGCGATATCCTGATCGCCGTGGTGTCGCTCGAGGTCAACGAGGTGATCGCCGCCGGCGACCATGTCGTGCTCAAGCCGCCGCGCGAAGCGGTTTCAGCCGTCAACACCCTGTTTGCAATCTATCTGCAGCATTCGTTGCATTATCTGAGCAAGGAGATGTGGCGCGCGGCGATGTCGATGTCGATCCTGCACCCGCAATCCCCGTTCGGACGCCATTATAGCAGCCTCGACGAAAGCCTTTGCCAACAGGTTTGCCGGCTTCTGACCAAGCTCAAGGATCGCAACGAGATCGGCGGCTGGGTCGATTGCGACCTTGCCGGGCGGACCTTGTTCAACACGATGAACATGATGTTCATGGGGTTCGTGAAGGACGAAACCGCCGATATCGAGGACGTGTTGCTGGCAGTGGAAAAGCAAACCGCTCTGGTCGTCTCGTTGCTGACGTCGCAGGCTACGGCGTGGACAGATCAGAAAATAACGCTCGAAATTCCGGGGGTCAGGGAGTGAATATGCTGGACCCGGCAACGAAGCAGCCGATTACCGTCCTATCCATAGGTTCCGGTACGGATGTGACCTTGGAGGATTTTTCATGACACGCAGCTTCAACCAGCCGCTTGGCGGCAACGAAATGGCCCGGTTCGGTGGCCCGACAACGATGATGCGGCTGCCGGCGCAACCGACCGCCGCGGGCCTCGACGCTTGCTTAGTCGGCATCCCCATGGATATAGGCACGTCCAACCGGTCGGGAACACGGCACGGCCCCCGCCAGATCCGTGCCGAATCCTGCATGCTGCGGCCCTACAACATGGCAACCGGAGCGGCCCCCTTCGATTGCCTGCAAGTCGCCGACATCGGCGATGTCGCCATCAACACGTTCGATCTGAAAAAGACCGTCGACATCATCACGCAGGCCTATGACGCCATCCTGGCGCATGACTGCATCCCGCTGACGCTGGGTGGCGATCATACGCTGACCTACCCGATCCTGCGCGCAATCGCCAGGAAGCACGGTTCCGTGGCGCTGGTGCACATCGATGCCCATGCCGACATCAACGACGAGATGTTCGGGGAGAAGATCGCCCATGGCACGCCCTTCCGCCGGGCGTTCGATGACGGACTGCTGCGCAACGACAAGGTGTTCCAGATCGGCCTTCGCGGCACCGGTTACTCGCCTGACGACTTCAACTGGGCGCGCAAGCAAGGCTGGACGGTCGTCCAGGCCGAGGAATGCTGGGGCAAGTCGCTTACCCCGTTGATCGCCGATATCCGGAGCAGGATCGGAGATACACCCACCTACATCACCTATGACATAGACAGCCTCGATCCGGCCTTCGCGCCGGGAACGGGAACCGTCGAGATCGGCGGCCTGACCACCTGGCAGGCACTCGAACTGGTGCGCGGGTGCGCCGGCCTCAACATCGTCGGCGGCGATCTCGTCGAGGTCTCGCCGCCCTTCGACCCTTCGGGCAACACCGCGCTCATCGGCGCCAACCTGCTCTATGAGATGCTGTGCATTCTACCTGGCGTCACGAGAACGGCCGTTTGACATCACACGCACGACACCCACGCATGAAAACGAGGACAGGGATTTGACGCCAGACATTGCTGCGAGAACCGGTGTAGAAGAAGAGGTTCTGGCGGCAGCCACCTCCCTCGTGGAGGCGTTCGGCAGCGGCGCGGTCGATACCTATTTCGCATGCTTTGCCCCTGACGCGACCTTCATTTTCCACAATCACGAAACACGCCTGACCAGCACTGAGGCCTACCGCAGCTTGTGGGACAGTTGGGTGGAAGACACCGGCTTCCAGATTCTCGGCTGCGTCTCCAGTGATCAGGACGTCAGGGTCCTGGGGGATACGGCCTTGTTCACGCATGCGGTCGAAACACGGGCGCGCACCAAAGCTGGAACGTTCACCAATCGTGAGCGCGAAACAATCCTGTTCGTCATGCGGGACAGGAAATGGATTGCAGCCCATGAACATCTGTCCCTGCAGACAGGTTGAAGGCTTCCATTTCAGGGACGTTGTTGCAGGGATCGGGCTTTGGCGGGTATTAAGGTTGTACCTGCCGGACAGGATTGATTGCATGCCGCATAA
>NZ_JBTMXB010000075.1:0-7080 GCF_054489405.1 Mesorhizobium sp. A623 | reverse complement strand
CGCGTCGAGAAGCATTGTGGGCGATCAAGGCGTTGCGGGACGAGCCGTTGCCCCTGTTTGCCGCCGCATCGATCCGGAAGACAGAGACCGTTCCAGAAATCCACGAATCTGTCGTCACGCTACGGCCGATGACAGCCGGCGGCGAGGTGGTCGAGGATTATGGCCATGTCGGGCTGACGTTGCGTGATCATCCTGTCAGCTTTCTCCGGCAGGATCTTCGGCGGAGGCGCATCGTTTCCTGCGCAGACGCCATGGCCGCGCGCGACGGCCGTTGGCTGGAGGCCGCAGGCATCGTGCTCGTCCGCCAGCGACCGGGTTCGGCAAAGGGTGTCATGTTCATCACGATCGAGGACGAAACCGGGATCGCCAATTTGGTAGTCTGGGAAAAGATCTTCGAGAAACACCGGCGCATCGTATTGTCGGCCGGCATGATCGGTGTCTACGGTCGCATCCAGCGGGAAGGGGATGTCGTGCATCTCGTCGCCCATCGGTTGACTGACCTGTCGGCCGATCTCGCCAGCGTAGGTGATCGAGACGTAGCATTCCCGTTGCCGCATGGCCGAGGCGATGAATTCCACCATGGTAACCCCGGTCTCGATCCACGCAGCGTGCCGAGATTGCGGAACAGCGATAATTCAGACACGCATATCGAGCAAATCAGGGTGAAGACGCGGGATTTCCGGTAATCGGCGTAAGCTGCGCATGCTTAAACGACGTCTTCTCGGGTATGGGCGTTAGCGGCAGACACTACCCTCTTCGCAGGTATTTCCCGCGGCATGAGAATGAGCCTTTATCGATCACGTGGAAGGCATTGCCCACGATGACAGCCTGGCTGAAACCCAACCCTTGCCTCCGCGTTATGTAGGACAGGAAGGGAGGGCCGCTCCATGCAACTCGGACTTTGCAGTTGAAGATCGCCAGCTTCAACGTCAACGGCGTGAACGGCCGTTTTCCCGTTCTGGTACGATGGCTGCAGGAGGCCCAACCCGATGTCGTTTGTCTTCAGGAACTGAAATCACCGGACGAACGCTTTCCGATCCACGAGATCGAGAAGGCCGGATACGGTGCAATTTGGCATGGACAGAAAAGCTGGAACGGCGTTGCAATCCTTGTGCGCGGCAAGGAGCCGATCGAAACCCGACGGGGCTTGCCAGGAGATCTCGATGACAGTCAGAGCCGCTATCTCGAGGCGGCCATCGACGGAATGATTGTGGCCTGCCTCTATCTTCCGAACGGCAATCCCGCACCGGGTCCGAAATTCGACTACAAGCTCCGCTGGTTCCAGCGGCTGTCGTCACACGCAGCCTCGCTCCTCGAACTCGACATACCCATCATCCTCGCCGGCGATTACAATGTCATGCCGACGGATCTGGATGTATACGCGCCCGATCGCTGGCGTGACGACGCGCTGTTTCGGCCGGAGGTACGTGCCGCCTATCACGATCTTGTTGCGCAAGGCTGGACAGATGCGCTTCGTCACCTTCACCCGGACCAGCGCATCTATACCTTCTGGAGATATTTCAGGAACGCCTTTGCGCGCGATGCGGGCCTGCGGATCGACCACTTTCTGCTTAGCCCATCTGTCGCTCATTGGCTGAAGGCAGCAGGGGTGGACAAGGAGGTGCGCGGATGGGAGCACGCTAGCGATCACGCCCCTGTATGGATCGAATTATCGAAACAGGCAGCCGAGCATCAACGCCCCTCCCGTCGGCGCGCGAAGTCCGACAAAATGGGCTTTTGACCTTCCAGGATTTTGCTGACGGCTTCGGCCAGACTGAACCAGCCGGCGCGATCCACTTCGGGCAACTCTTTCATCTGACCGGACCGGGGCGGCCATTCCAGTGTGAACGTATTGCTGGTGATCGCTGTCAGGTCGATGTCGACATCAGCCTCGACCGACCACCCGCATGCATCTGCGCGTCGAGCGCGGCAAGGGTGGGCGCGATCGTAACGCCATGCTGTCCGTCGATCTTCCTGTCTCTCCTACGCCATGGTGGATCGAGGGACGCCGGCAGGGCGTTCTCCATCGCGACGGCTGGCTGTTCCCCGGTCAGAGCTGGGCCCGACCGATCTCGACGCGGCAGCTTCATCGCATCGTGGTGGAGGCAGCGCGGTCACCGTCCGCTCTGCGCGATGTTCCCGACTTAAACATGCCCCCCCGCAATAGCTGAAAAGCCGCCATGTAAAAATGGCGGGTAAGTCTAACCCGTACGATCAATAGCCGTCATCGCTGCGGTGATCCTAGTTGTCTCTACGCTCACCCGCGCCACTTTCGCCAGCAGCGAGATCATGCGCTCTTTATAATCAGCAAAGCGATAGGTGTTGAAATTGGCAGCGATAGTGTCGTCGCGCGGGCGCTTTTCTTTGTGCTGATCGAGTACCCAGTCGATCGCCGAACGGTTGCCGAGACGATACGACCATGCTTCTGGCGGAATGCCGGCAATCTGCGTCTCGGCATCAATTATCACCAAGCCCCGCTCAGCCTGCGACTTGAGAATTGGTTTGGGGTGTGTACCTGCGGCGCTTTTACTTGGTGTCTCCGTCCGTTGGACTGGCCAAGGCACGACATCCTCATAGCCCGTGTGCAGCCCGATTAGCGATTGGCCCCACGCGGCCCATTGCGCGAAATCGGCGTAGTAGGGGATGCGCGGGAACTCACGTTTGAGATTTAACGCATAAGTCTCGCGATATACGGGGTCATGCAATACGGCATAGACATAGTGGAAGATCGAATCTTTTGTGACGCCCCGCTTGCCGTAGCGTTTCACGAACTTGTTGAGCGCCCAATCGGTGATGTTGTCGACCCGCTCGCCGGATTTTGTATAGCGATAACGCGGAGCTCCCTGTGTGCTACCGTTGCCATTTTTGAGCAGACACGTGTCGAAAACGCGATCACTCGCAAGCGCGGTGAGCGGGTTCGCCGACGCAACACCCAGAAAGGCTATTGTACGGTTCATTTCACCCCGGAAAATGTCATGAAGCCGGAAGGACTGGCTGTTTGTGAGACGGTCGAAGTACATAAATTTGGTCGAGAATGGGCGGTACAAAGACGGCGTGACTTTCTCCGGGTCGAACGCAATTTGGGTTTTTGAATCGAAGCGACGCCCCAGTTCCCGGTGCCACTTTATATTCGCAAGTGATCTGTCTCCCGCTTGCATTGCGCGACCGTACTCTTCGCCAGCTCATCGCGTTTGTGCTCGAGGTCGTCGGCAAAGGCGAACACTCCACCGACACGAGTCTGATAGGAAGCCAGCCGACGCCGAGCATCATCGACCCGACGCCGATATCCGTTCCGCTCCCCCTCGAAATTGCACAACGCGTTCTCCAGACGGGCAATCGCTCCGATCGGCGTGGTGGTGACGGGGAGCTCGACTTCGTACTCGCCGCCCGATCGTATCAGCATGGTGGCGTAGCGATATCCGTCACGGCCGAAACGCTCGCCGGAATATTGGAGCCCGAACCCGCCGATCGAGGCGATCTCGGTGTCACCCTCCTGCTGAAGCTGCATCAGGGTGAGGAGTTCTTTCATCAAGGCGCGGCCAGCGAGCTTGCGCTCGGCAAAAGCAGACCCGGTGACGCTCATGGTGACGGCTTGGCCGTGCGCGACCCCGCATCCGTATCCCGTGATCTCGCACAGCACAAGCTGTGGGTTGGCTTCGCCTAAAACGTCCCATCCAAGCCCGAGAGCCTCGAGCTTTCCCGGACGCATTTCGCTAATGAACACGTCTGCGGTACCGATTAGTTCAAGAAGGGCAGCGCGCCCGTCTTCAGTCTTCAGATTGTGCGCTAGCGTGGTCTTGCCCCTGGCGAGCGCGTCGTTAGGGCCTCCTCTCCCCGCGAGCATGGGATCATCGGCGGCTCCGGCGTATTCCGGCTTCGCCTGCATCGGGTTCACGACTGACACGACCTCGGCACCCATATCAGCCAGTACCATGGAGGCGAACGGGCCCGGTGCGTTAACCGAAATGTCGATCACCTTGATGCCTTCGAGTGCGGTTTTCATCCTCGAGCGTCTCCGGCGACTACCATGATCTCGTCTCCTACCTGGAGATGGTTATGTGCGAAAAGGCATACTCTTCCAACGCTCCGTGCCAATGGGGATGGCCGGCCGGGATCATCGCGACGTCTCCGGCCTCCATGGCATGCTCGCCCGACGCGTCGCCCCCACCTCCTACCGGACGGCCGATCACGATCTGGTCAACCTTGTGCACATGGGCGGTTTCACGAGCCGATGGCGAAATTGACGAGGTAGGCCTCCAGCCTGTTGCCGTCGGGCTGCTCCCCGAGTCTCTGGAAAGTGATACGCCGCCGACGTACAGTGGTCCGCTGGCGACCTCACAACTGACCTCCGAGGGTGGACCTCCGGATCGTTGCCGCGCTTCAGACAGACGGTACGCTCACCAAGGCGGAGCTGGCAGAGGTGGTTGGCTCGACGCCTTCGACCTGCCTGCGCCGGGTCGCGGAGCTGCGGCGAACGGGCGTCCTGAAAGCCTGCGTCTATCTCGCGGACCCGGCCAAACTCGGGCGCAGCATTCGGGCTGTCATCACTATCACGACGCGCAACCACACCAAGGACGTGCGGTCGTCCTTCGCGTCGCGCGTTTCAGAGGAACCGGCGATCACCCAGGCGTTCGGTGTCACTGGCGATGTTGACGCAGTGCTGATCGGGCATTTCGGCGACATGGAGGAATATCAGGCGCTCTGCGACCGCCTCTTCGACAGCGATCCGAACGTGATCCGCTACACGACGCTGTTCGCCGTCGAGACCTATAAGGAGACGACGAAGATTACGCCTCGAGACGCCGCCCCCAAATGATAACCGGCGAGCCGTTCATTCTGCACCCGACTTCTGCGGCAGATATGATCCATGACGACGGCCACTGACTGTTAGCTGGCCAGCCGCTCTGGTTCGACCCGGAAATGAACCGCCTCGCGGCGATTGAGTTCGCGAAGAACAGCGGACAGGTTGACCAGACGCGGATTGCCGCGCGGACCGAACATGCGCATCAGGTTTTTGGGATCGATTGAGACAGCTTCGGCAAGCTGCTCGAACCCGACAGTTGCATTGATGTAGTCGCGGATCAGCGCCTTGCCAGTATCTGGCTCCCCGGCGGTAAAGGCCTCCATCGCTTCTCCTAGAAGTGCGGCACGAAACTCGGGATCGCGCTCCGCGCGCGCCTTCACGGTCTCTTTGAAACTGCGGGACAATGCCATTGTTCTCACTCCTTCGCCTTCTTGCGGCGTTTGTAATCCGCCCATCGATCAAGAGCTTGGGCGACATCAGCTTGCTGGCGCGTTTTCGTTCCACCGCCGAGCAGAATGACAAGCCTGGTTCCATCGAAGGCGAGGTAGATGCGGATGCCAGGCCCCCAATCGATCCGCCATTCGGCCACGCCTTGCCCAACAGGCTTCAACCCGGATCGGTTGCCCACTCCAACCCGAAGGATTGCAGTCGTTACCTTCGCGGCATGCGCGGCGGGCAGCTGATCGAACCATTCATCGAACGGCCGGGCTCCTCGTTCATCCTCATAGACTTCGACTTCCACACTCATATGGTGTCATATACGACACCTTCAATGTTGAAGCAATCACGATCCAATGAATTCCGCCTATTGTGTCAACGGCGGAGAGAAATCCGGCCACGCGCCGGAGTAATAGTCGGCCACGGTTTGCGAATGCAGGAGACCGCCGGGAGGGCGTAGCCCGAGCGGGGGTCTCATACGCACGCGGCGATTTTGCGAGGGTGTTTCAGCCGGCCTTTCGGGCGCGGCTTTGGGCGAGACGGTAGCTGTCGCCGTTCATCTCGAGAATGTTCACGTGGTGGGTGATGCGGTCGAGCGGCGCGCCGGTGAGGCGCTCAGACCCGAGCGTTTCGGTCCATTCGTCAAATGGCAGGTTGCTGGTAATCAGGGTGGCACCCCGTTCGTAGCGTTGCGAGATCAGCTCGAACAGCAATTCCGCGCCAGTCTTGGAGAGTGGCACAAAGCCAAGCTCATCGATGATGAGAAGCTGGTAAGCGGCCATCTGTTTCTGGAACCTAAGCAGACGCCGCTCGTCGCGCGCTTCCATCATCTCGCTGACCAGCGCAGCGGCTGTCGTGAAGCCGACGGACATGCCCTTTTGGCATGCGGCCAGGCCGAGCCCGAGAGCCACATGGGTCTTGCCCATGCCGGAAGGACCAAGGGCGATGACATTCTCGCGACGCTCGATCCATTCGCAACGCGCCAGTTCCAGCACCTGCATCTTGTTGAGCTTGGGAATGGCGGCAAAGTCGAAGCTGTCGAGGCTTTTGACGACAGGGAACTTGGCCGCCTTGATGCGGCGTTCAACCTTGCGGCGGTCCCGTTCGATCATCTCCTGCTCGGACAGCCGGGTGAGATATCCGACATGATCGACGCCCTCGGTGGCGCATAGCCGAGCCAACTTCTGATACTCGCGCTGGAAGGTCGGAAGCTTGAGGGTTTTGAGGTAATGGGAGAGCAGGATCTCAGGCACGTCAGTGCTCATGCCGCTTCCTCCCCATGCGCGGAAAGCAGTTGCATATAGGCCTTCGCCGATGTCGTCTCGACCGTGGCCCTCGGCAGGTATGGGTAGATGGACAGGTCCAGTCGTGGCGGCCGGCGCTCCACCCGGCACAAGATCAGATGCTTGACGGCATCGAAGCCGATCGCGCCGAGCTGGAGAGCCTGCTTTACCGCCGCATGCAGGTCGGCAAGCTCGAAGCTTTCTAGCAGGCGCAGAACCTGCACATATGCATGTTCGAGTACAGGGCAGCAAATAGGAGACTTTCTGCGGCTTGTTCTCAAGGTCCCCGAGCGACGGCGCTCCCGGCGCGCGAAACGCGTTGTGCTGCGAGAAAACATCGCCGTCGATAATGCGTATTTCGGCCACGGCCGTTTTCGCAACGAGCTTAGAGCGTTTTCCGAATAATTTCGGTTACGTATCATAGCCGGCATGTGCGAACATGTTTTCGCATTCCAGTGGTGCGAATTGCTCAATGGCCAGGGCCACAGCGTCCCACAATTTCGGGATAGACCGAGCAGCGACCTTTCGTAGAAAGGCCTTGAGCTTGGCGAAGGC
>NZ_JBTMXB010000074.1:0-7269 GCF_054489405.1 Mesorhizobium sp. A623 | reverse complement strand
GGCGACACGGTCGAGTTCTTCTTCAGCGAGAAGCGTGACCTGCCGGCTGCCAAACGCTTTATCCGCAAAGCGCTGAACCGTCATGGCCGACCAGATCGTATCGTCATTGATGGTAGCCAGACGAACCGCGAGGCAATCATTGCGTGCGATGGTGAGAGCCGGCTTCGGGACCAATCGCAACGGCCATTAAAGCCTATCAGCATCCGGCAAAGCCAATACTTGAATAACCGAATTGAACAAGACCATCGGCGAATCAAACGCCGGATCCAGTCCATGCTTGGCTTCAAATCGACCACCTGCGCTGCGACTATCCTGTGCGGCATTGAAATGGTTCACATGATGCGGAAACGACAGGCGAGGTACGCGCACAATCCAGCACCGTCACTTGTCGAACAGTTTGAAATCCTGACTGTGTAAAAACTGAGCAGAAGCCTTTCTGTGTCTCAATTCCGAGTTTGCGACAGAGCCCGATCATCCTGTCCGGCATCGAGATGGTTCATTTGATGAGCAAGCGACTGGCGAGATACGCCTTCAATCCGAATCCATCCCTGGCCGAACAGTTCGCAATTCTTGCCGCATAATTGGCCACGGGTCAGGCCTCTTTACGTTTCCAGTCAACGGTTGCAACAAAACCTTCTTGCCTAGCCTTGGAAGGTGTCGACGAAGAGGTCGCGCAAGGCTTTCTTCTGGATCTTGCCCATGGCGTTGCGCGGCAGTTCGTCGACGGCGAAGATGCGCTTCGGCTGCTTGAACCGGGCGATCTTGTCCCGGATGCCGTCGAGGATCGCCTGCTCGTCGACGGCGGAGCCTTTCTTCGGGACGATCACCGCAACGACGCCTTCGCCGAAATCCGGATGCGGCACGCCGATCACGGCGGATTCAAGCACGCCATCCTGCTCGTCGAGCAACAGTTCGACTTCCTTCGGATAGATGTTGTAGCCGCCTGAAATGATCAGGTCCTTGGCGCGCCCGACGATCTGGACATAGCCATCCTCGTCGATCGTGACGACGTCGCCGGTGATGAAGAAGCCGTCCTCGCGGAATTCCTCCCTGGTCTTTTCCGGCATCCGCCAGTAGCCCTTGAAGACATTCGGCCCGCGCACTTCGAGGATGCCGATACCGCCATTTTCCATCCCCTCGCGCGTATCCGGATCGACCACGCGGACCTCGACATTCGGCAGCGGGAAGCCGACCGTGCCGGCGCGCCGCTCGCCCTCATAGGGGTTCGATGTCGTCATGTTGGTCTCGGTCATGCCGTAGCGTTCGAGGATGCGATGGCCGGTTCGCTTCTCGAAGGCATTGTGCGTTTCGGCGAGCAGCGGCGCGCTGCCCGAGGTAAACAGCCGCATATGGGAGGCAAGTTGCCGGGTGAAGCGCGGGTCATCGAGCAGCCGCGTGTAGAAGGTCGGTACGCCCATCATCGAGGTTGCCTTGGGCAGCCATTCGATTGCCTCGTCGGCCTGGAAGGTCGGCAAGAAGATCATCGATCCGCCGGCCAGCAGGACGACGTTGCAGGCGACGAACAGGCCGTGCGTGTGGAAGATCGGCAGCGCATGCAGCAGCACGTCGTTTTCATCGAAGCGCCACGCTTCCACCAGCGAGTGCGCGTTCGAAAGCAGGTTGCCGTGCGTCAGCATTGCGCCTTTCGAACGGCCGGTGGTGCCCGACGTGTAGAGAAACGCCGCCAGATCATCTTCGCCGCGCGGGACGGTTTCGAAGAGCTCCGGGCGCGCCTCCGCCTCGCTTGCCAGCGTCCCCGTGCCGTCGCCGTCAAGCGTCAGCAGCCGCGCCCCCGCCTTTTCGGCGATCGGCGTGAGCGCCTCGCGGGCAGCCTCGTCGCAGACGAGAAGGCCGGGTTCGGCATTGTCGACGAAATAGTCCACTTCGGTCGGCGTATAGGCGGTGTTGAGCGGGAGGAAAATGGCGCCGGCCTGGATGCAGGCGGCATAGAGGGCCAGCGCTTGCGGGCTCTTCTTGACCTGCACCGCCACCCTGTCGCCGGGCTTGATGTCAAAAGCCTGCAGCACATGGGCCATCTGTGCGGAGAGCTTGAGAAACGCGTCGTAAGAAACGATCGCGCCGTCCTTCAGGAGGAGGAAAGGCTTGGAATTGCCCCGATGGGGCGCCAACAGCGCATCATAAAGCACGTTGGGCATTTTCTGTTCTCCGTGTATTTCGCCCTGGCCGTTCGGCCCCAAGCATTGATCTTACCGCCCGCGTCGCGACCACTTCGCCTTTATGCGCGAACAGTTCATGGTTGGCTTCTACCGTCTTGAGGTCGTAGCGGTAATTGACCATGACGCCGCAGGACTGGGAGAGCGCTTTCTTAGACAGATCGGCGAACGGATGAATGGCCTCCAGACTTGCTCCGTTTCCGAAATGAAACCGTGCGACGGGGTCTAGCGGCAGGCCGTCCTTTCGCTTTGCTCTGACGAGATATTCGGCGGCAAGCGCGGTGAGGGCCTGACCGTCGGCCTGAAGATCGTCGAAGGACTGCGCCTCGATCAGCCGCGAAAGCAGCTTGCGATGGTCATCATCGGTGGTCGATTGTGCCTCTTCGCGCATCCACCTGGTCAGGCCCGGCACGGGCGAGAGCGTCACGAACGTCTTGAGATTCGGCAGCGACAGCATCAGATCGGTTGCGACCTGCTTGATGAGGAAATTGCCGAATGAAATGCCGCCCAGCCCGCGCTGGCAATTCGAGATCGAGTAGAACACGGCCGTCGTGGCCTCGGTCTCGCCGATCGGATCCCGTTCGTCCGAGAGCAACGCTTCGATCGAGCCGGGGATGGCGTCGGTCAGGGCCACCTCGACGAAGATCAATGGTTCGTCCGGCATAGCTGGATGGAAGAAAGCGAAACAGTGCCGATCCGCCGGCTGCAGCCGGCGGCGCAGATCGTCCCAGTCATCGATCGCGTGAACCGCTTCGTAGGCGATGATCTTTTCGAGAATGTTGGCTGGCGTTGCCCAGTCGATCCGCCTCAGCACCAGGAAGCCGCGATTGAACCACGAAGCAAAAAGATGCCGGAAATCGATATCGGCCCGACCGAAAGAGGGATCGGCCTTCAGCGTGAGAAGCAGATCTTCACGCATCTTGACGAGCCTCCCGGTCGCGCCGGGTAGGCGGTTCAGCCGCCGCAGCAATTCCTGTCTCGGCGGTTCGGATTCCTCGACAAGACGGGCGAGTATGTCCGCGTCGGGGGCCTCCTTGTAGGCCATAGCCGCCGCGATGATCGCGTCCGCATCGATATCGTGGTCCTCGACCAGCAGCCGGAAGAACGCCGACTTCTCCTTCGGCGGGGCCCCCTCGTACCGGTCGAGGATGGCCGTGGCGATGGACGAACCGGACGCCTCGCCCTGTTCGGAAATTAGCGCGGCGCACAGCTCCTTCATGGAGCGGCGGTCGTTGCTGGGCGTGCGCGGCGCGGCCCGCTCGAAGATGGTCGCGAGAAGATCTTGCAGGAAGCTTGTTCGGCTCACGTTCCAGGCCCCATCAGATAGGTAGGCAGCCATGTGGCGATCTCGGGGAAGAAGCACAAGATGACGATCTGCAGCATCATGCACCCGACGAAAGGCAGCGTACCCCACATGATGCGCGTCAACGGAACGTCGGGCGCGATGGAGTTCACGATGTAGATGTTCAGCCCCACCGGCGGATGGATAAGGCCGATCTCCATGTTGATGGTGATGATGACGCCGAACCAGATGGGGTCGAAGCCGGCCGCCGTGATGATCGGCAGCAGAATCGGTGCCGTCATCAGGATCACCGCCGCCGGCGGAATGAAGAAGCCGCAGACGAGCAGGAAGATGTTGATCAGGAACATCAGCACCCAGCGGTTGACGTCCATGTCGGCAATCGCCTGGGCCAGCGTCTGGGTCAGATAGAGCGAGGTCAGCATGTATCCGAAGAGCACCGCCGAGCCGATGATCATCAGGATCATGACGGATTCGCGCGTCGTGTCGCGCAGGATCTGCCACCAGTCTGTCGGCCGCCACATCCGGTAGATGATCACGGCCAGAAGCACGCAGAGCGCCGCACCGACGCCGGCTGCCTCGGAGGGTGTCGCGACACCGCCATAGAGGACATACATCACGCCGATGACGATCGCCAGGAACGGCGCCACCTTGGGAAGGGACTCGAATTTCTGCTTCCAAGTATAGCGGAAATCGGCGGCATAGGCGTGGAAGCCGCGCTTCCACAGCAGGAAGACTGTCCACAGAATGAACAAGCTGGTCAGCATGATGCCGGGCAGGACGCCGGCGAGGAACAGCCTGCCGATCGAGGTCTCGGTCGCGATGCCATAGAGGATGAAGGTGATGGATGGCGGAATCAGGATGCCGAGCGTTCCGCCGGCACAGATCGAACCCGTCGCCACGTCGTCGGGATAGCCGCGACGGCGCATCTCGGGGATGCCCATGCGGCCGATGGCGGCGCAGGTCGCCGGGGACGAGCCGGTCAGCGCGGCAAAGAGCGCGCATGCGCCGAGGTTGGAGATGACGAGACCGCCCGGCAGCCGGTAGAACCAGCGGTCGAGTGCCTCATAGAGGTCGCGGCCGGCCGGTGAGGAACCGATGGCGGCCCCCATCATCACGAACATCGGAATGGAGACGAGCGTGAAATCGTTGAGGCCGCCATAGAAGGTTTCGGCCGCGATGTTGAGCGCACCGAAGCCTTCGAAGATGGCGATGAAGACAAGGGCGATGGAGCCGAGACCAAAGGCCACGGGCGCGCCCGACAACAGCACCAAAAGGGTGACGACAAGGACAATGCCGCCTTCGATCGCCGGGTTCATGCCGGTTCTCCTTCATGTTCGACCGGGATGCCGAATGGCAGGTCTCGTCCTGTGGCGAGGCAATAGACGTCGACGATGTACTGGAGCGTGAGCACGGCAAAGCCGAACGGCATCGCCCCGAAAGGGATCCACAGGCGGACGCGCCACATGGTGTCCGACAGCCAATTGCCCGTCCACGATTCGCGCCAGTAGTGCCAAGCCAGCCAGGTCATGGCGAGCGAGAAACACAGCGACATCCCGGCCGAGAGCATCGCCAGGCGAAAGCGTGCGGTCTTGCCGAGATAGTGGGGCAGGATGTCGACGCTGACGTGCCCGCGCGTCAGAAGCACGTAAGGGCTGCCGAGAAACGTTGCCGCAACGATTGCGTAGGTCGTGAAATCGGTCTGCCAGATCGTGTTCGAGCCCAGCACGAAGCGCGCGAAGACCATATGGCACACGACGATCACGCCGGCCGAGATGAGCGCGGCCGCGGCGAGCCCGCACAGCACCGACATTTGTCGGACCGTTCGGATGAATACTTCCATCATCCCTCTCCTGTTTGGTGCCTGACGGGCCTCGGCCCGGAAGTGCCGGACCGTAAATGATTGCCGGCGGAACGCACTTCACGCGTCCGGTTGGGACGCACGGCGTTCCGGGAGACGAAAGAGGCCGAACCGAAGCAACTTGCGTCGGTTCGGCCTCCTTTCGGTCATTTCACGGAGAGAGCTTCATCGATCAGCTTCTGGCCGTCCGGGACTTCCTCGGCGAATTGCTTGTAGGAACTCTCCTTGGCGACGGCGATCCAGGCATCGTACTCTTCGGGCGTCATGGTAATGACCTCAACACCATGATCCTTAAAGGCCTTCTCCATCTTCGCGTCGAGCTTGCGGGCTTCCAGATCGAAGAACTTTTCGGCCTTCTCGGATGCGGCCATTATGACGTCCTGCTGCTCCTTCGAGAGCTTTTCGAAGGTTTTCTTGGACATGAGCACGGGCTCGTACATGAACCAGAGCGCATTATCGCCGGGCGCGGTGATGCACTTGACCTGCTCGTAGATGCGGTAGGAAACGAAGCTCGCCGAACTTGTGTCGGTCGCTTCGGCGACGCCCGTCTGCAGCGCGTTGTAAACCTCGTTGCTGGCGATCGAGACGATCGATGCGCCCGCCGCCTGCCACATTGCGGCGAAGGTCGGACCGGCTGAGCGGATCTTCAGGCCCTTGATGTCCTCCGGCTTGTGTATGCAACCCTCCTTGGAGGCAACCGCGCCAGCCAGCCAGGCATCCGCCAGTACGATAGCGCCGGCTTCGTCGATCTTGGCCTTGATATCCTTCATGAACTGGGAATCGTTCAGCCTTTGGGCGCGGTCGTGGTTGCGCACGAGGCCTGGCATAAGCGTGGCGCCGAATTCGCGCACGCGCCCGCTCGCATAGTCCAGCGGAAACGAGGTGATGTCGAGCTGTCCCTTGATCAGGGCATTCCATTGGTCCTTCGCCTTGAAAAGCGAGGCGCCAGGGTAAACCTGGATCGTCAGATCGACATTCGCGGCCTTCGCCTCCTTGGCGATCATCTGCACCATTTCGTCGCGCGGATCGCCCTTGCCGCCGGGAAACTGATGCGACGCTTTCAACGTAAGCGCGCCGGCATTGCCTGTGCAGGCGATCGAAAGACCGACGGTCGCGGCCAGAATTGCGAGATAGGATTTCATTTTTATTCCTCCCTGCAGATATTTCGCTGCGTTTTATCCGGGCTCCTCCAAGCCATGGGCACTCTAGCGGTCGTGCACTCTATGTCAACGCTCTTGTATACAACAAGACTCTTGTTGAATGCAGCGCTCCACGCTAGGGTTGGGCATGGAACTCAGGAACGCAGACAGGATTCGCGAGGAACTCGAACAGGCCATCATGGCCGCCGAGTTCGCCGACGGCGAGCGGCTCGATGAAGTGACGCTGTCCATACGCTTTTCGGTATCGCGCACGCCGGTGCGCGAGGCGCTGCATGCGCTGGCCGCTTCCGGTCTTGTGGAGACGATCCCGCGCCGCGGCGTCTTCGTGCGGTATCCGAGCTTCATCAAGCTGATCGAGATGTTCGACGTCATGGCCGAACTGGAGGCGATGTGCGGTCGCCTTGCGGCGCGGCGTATCACCGATGAAGAACTCGACAGGCTGGAGGAGGCGGCGATCGCTTGCCAGCAAGCCGAGGAAAAAGGCGACACCGACGAATACTATCGGGAAAACGAGCGCTTCCATCACGTGCTTTATCACGCCAGCGGTAATTCCTTCCTGGCACAGGAAGCGTCCAAGCTGCACAAACGTCTCAAACCGTTCCGGCGGCTCCAGCTACGCGTGCGCGGGCGACTGCGGCAGTCCATGCAGGAGCATCGCGAAGTCCAGGACGCGGTTCGAAAGGGTGATGCCGAGCGTGCCGCCCATGCGCTGCGCAGCCACATTGCGATCCAGGGCGAGAACCTGCACGACCTCATGGCGAATTTCGCGAAATA
>NZ_JBTMXB010000073.1:0-7684 GCF_054489405.1 Mesorhizobium sp. A623 | reverse complement strand
TTGCGGCCGCCGCGACGACGGACCTGCAGCCGTTCCTCGGCATAAATCCGGCGCAGCTTCTTGTGGTTGAGCATGATTCCCTCCCGATCCAGCAGCACATGTAGCCGGCGGTAACCGAACCGGCGGCGCACAGCCGCCAGTTCCCGCAGCCGCTCCCGAACGGCATGATCATCCGGTCGCGTGCTCACATAGCGCACCGACGTTCGATCAACCCCGATCACGGAACACGCCCGACGCTGGCTGACCTCAAAGCTCTCGCAGAGGTAAGCCACGGCATCTCGCCTGACGGCGGGCGTTACCATTTTTTTGTGCTGAGCTCCTTGAGCATGGCGTTGTCCAGCATCGCCTCGGCCAACAGCTTCTTGAGCCGGGCGTTCTCGTCCTCGAGTACCTTGAGCCGACGGGCCTCGCTGACGTCCATGCCGCCGAACTTGGCCTTGTATTTGTAAAACGTCGCGCTGCTGACACCGTGCTTGCGGCATACATCGGCAGTGGGCATTCCGGCCTCCTGCTCCTTGATCATGCCGATAATCTGTTCCTCGCTAAACCGAGAAGCCTTCATCGTCCGTCTCCTTCAATGGACGGACTCTACTCATTCTTGGAGGGAATCTAAGGGCTCACGTCAGCGGATGCCAAGGGACTCTCGTTCCGTCAAACCCCGCCGACCATGCTGTCCATGAACGCATTGGAATAGAAACGATAACCGCCGGATATTTCCCAGTAAACCGCCTTCGACGTAGCGTATCCCATGAGACGCCGGGAGTTTCAGATGAGCGCCGAGTTGATGTCTGACCATTTGGTAAAAACCTTCGATCAGGTGCGTAACGAAATTTTGGCTGGGCTCAGTGACGCCGACCGGGAATCGTACGTTCGTCTTGTTGATTGGCTTCGTAAGACAGATGTCGTGTCGCACGCATTGCAGGTGGGCGATAATGCGCCGGACTTTCTTCTTCCCGATGAGGAGGGACGGCTCCATTCGTCCAAACAGCTCCGCGAGGCCCGGCCGCTGGTGGTCAGCTTCTACCGTGGTGGGTGGTGCCCATTCTGTAGCGCAGAGCTTCGCGCGCTTCAGGCGATCAAGGGGAAACTTGATGACCTGCAGGCCAAGGTTGTTGCCCTTTCTCCCGATACACGTGATCTGCCAAGGCGGCTAAAGCAGCAGTTGAATCTCGACCTGACAATGCTCGCGGACGTCGACCATGGCGTCGCTGCATCATACGGGATCGTGTATCGCGTCCCCGACGAAACCAAGGCGCGTTATGCGGGGCTCGGCCATGACCTCGGGCACCGTCATGGAACGTCAGAATGGATGCTGCCAATTCCGGCGACTTACGTAATCGATCAGGATGGTGTGGTCCGAGGCGCCTTTATCGAGCCCGATTTCACGATCCGACAGGAACCATCCGACATCCTCTCCAGAGTTCGCCAACTTTCCACCTAGACCATGTCGTGCAACTGCTCGGCAAGAAACCTTGCTGGGACGAAGCCCCAAGTCAGGCAGCATGACATTTTTGGCTCGTCGAGGCATTGTCGAACGGAACGGCATCCTCAACGCCGCCGAATTGGAAAGAATCAAAGGGGTTGCCATGAGGGCAATATTTTTTCCGATCTCAGCCCTGCTCCTTTCCGTTGCAATTCTTATTACGGGGAACGGGCTACAGTGGACGTTGATACCGGTCAGAGCCAACATCGAGAATTTTAGCCCGGTCGCAATCGGGTTGCTTGGTTCATCTTACTATTTGGGGTTCGCACTGGGCTGCGTCGGCGGCGGGCGCCTGGTCCAGCGAGCCGGCCATGTCCGCGCTTTCAGCGCGTTTGCGTCAATTGCCTCGGTGGTCACGCTGCTCCATTCCCTGACAATCGAACCCGTGATCTGGTGGTGCCTGCGCCTAATAACCGGCTTCTGTTTTGCGGGCCTTTATCTCATCATAGAGAGCTGGCTCAACGAGCGTGCGAGCAACAAGAACCGCGGCCTGATCATGGGGATTTACACCATGATCACCTTGTTGGTGAACGTTGTCGGCCAGATGTTGTTCACGCTCGGCGATCCGAAAAACTTTGCCCTGTTTGCAGCGGTGTCAATCCTGATCTCGCTCGCAGTGGTTCCGGTTGCACTTACCGGGTCCACTCCGCCAGCCCCGCTCGGTCAGGCTAAATTACGGCCTATTGGGCTCTATCGGTGTTCACCAGTCGGAGTAGTCGGCGTCTTTTTCGCCGGCGTTGCTACGGGGGCGTTCTGGTCGCTTGGACCGACATATGTCATCGCGCTTGGTGCGGACACGTCGGGGATCGCCATTTTCATGTCGATCGCCGTCCTGGGTGGTGCATTGGTACAGTGGCCGGTCGGTCGGTTCTCCGACACCCTGGACCGGCGCCTGGTTGTGATTACGGCCAGCCTCGTAGGAGCTGTGGCGGCCCTGATATTATCCATGCTCCACCTTGAGGAGAGGCTATTTCGATCGATCCTGGCCGCCATCTTCGGTGCATCGGCGCTGCCGCTCTATGCCATTTGCGTTGCGCACGCCTTCGATCATACCGCCGCCGAAAACACTGTGGAAACATCCTCGGGCTTGCTTCTGGCAAACGGCCTTGGCGCGATTGCCGGCCCCCTGGCGGCCGCTTTTCTCATGAGGGCCCAAGGCCCGGGGGGGCTGTTCGTCGCAACAGCGGGCGCTCATCTAATGCTGGTGTTCTTCGTCGCCTGGCGCATGACGGTCAGAACCGCTGTCCCGATAGAACAGCGAAACGACTTCTGCCTGGCGACGACTGCACCAACAATGGTCGCACTGACGCCCGAGTCATCCTGACGAGCGCGGGGTCCCCACTACTACAGCTGAGGTTCCTTAACCGCTTTTATCTGATGCCAGCCGATTGGGTCTGGCTGCAAAATGCCTTGGATTGGAACTCAATTGCCTGGCAAAGTGTGGATCAAGCCACCAGTAATTAACGCGGTTGGCTCGGCACCACCAACACGTCGCAAGGCACTTCAGCCAGGATGCGTGAGACCACGCTGCCAACAAGCACATGCGGCAAGCCCGTTCGTCCATGGGTGCCGCGATCACGAGATAGGTATCATGCACGTTGCGGTTGGCTTTGGACTGGATGCAGGCGGCGATGCCGCGATCGGCAAGGCAGCGCGGAACCAGTCGGCATCGTAGCCTTTGTCAGCGAGCAGGGCTGTGGCTTTCGGGAAAGCGTCAATTATCAGCGCCGCGCCTTTGTAGTCGCTCATCTGCCCATCGCTGAGCAACATGGATCAGCGGTCGACCACGGCCATCGCATACAGCATGCAGCTTGGAGTTCAGGCCGCCCTTGGTTCGCCCGATACGTCGGGGAACAGCCCCTTTTTGAGCAGGCTGGCGGCCGTTCGATGCGCCTTCAAATGGGTGGCGTCGATCATCAGTTGATCGGGTTTGCCGCCTTTTGCCGCCAATCCGGCGAATATCCGGTTGAATACGCCGAGGCGGCTCCAGCGGATGAAGCGGTTGTAGATCATCTTGTGGGGACCGTATTCCTTGGGCGCGTCGCGCCACCGCAGCCCGTTCCTGATCACGAAGATGATGCCACTGACGATCCGCCGGACATCGACCCTCGGCACACCGTGTGACCGAGGGTCGATGTCCGGCGCGTCGTTTTTGGGGGCGCGGCGTTGGCATGATGGCGGATGGTGGCCATCATGGCGAAGGCGAGCATGACGAGTGAGACATGGCGATGCCAGCCATGCCAGGAACGGGTCTCATTGTGGTCGAGGCCGAGTTCGTTTTTTGCGGTCTCGAAGCTGTCCTCGATCGCCCAGCGATGCCCCTCCACATTCACAAGCTTTTCGATGGGCGTCCCGGCTGGGGCCGACACAATCGGACCCCGTTCAACATCATCACGCTGAGGGACAGCCACCTTCCTGGCTATGCGAGGAGCGCCGGCCCATTACGGCATCTAGATCAACTCCGCGCAATGACTACGATTGTCCCGGACACCAACCCCAGTAAAGCGGTCTACGACATGCGTAGCATTTTCGAAGGCGTGATCTATTTTTTCGCGGCTCGACATGTCGGATTACCCGAATCGGGTCAAATCCGGCGCGATGACATAGAATTCGCCCGCGAGTCGCGGGAGGAGGTCACGAAGCATGTGGCTCGCGCTCGGAATCCGTGGAGCAACAGCAGAGGCGATCCATCGGCGCTGCCAGCCCACGGTAGAAGACCTGCAGCCCGTCGAGATCGGCACGGCGGTATTGCGGTCATAGTCGATCCCCTTATTCGCATCGAGATAAGGTAACTTGCCAGAGGTTTCGCCCCAGGGCTACGCTCGCACTATTCGAGACGTCCACAGGTATAGGCTTGGTGTGGCGCGATTGTCTTTCTTTCGCTGGCCGTTCGGGTATGTTACAAGCATGTTACTGGTCACAGCGCTATCGACGCATTTCGAGATGCTCAAGTTGGCGGCGGATGGCACCGTGGCCGCCGGTACGTTCCCTGATCCGACCATGAGTGGTTAGTGAGGATCGTGCTTTGGAGATGCATCAAATTCGATATTTCTTGGCGGTCAGCGAAACTCTGAATTTGACCAAGGCGGCGAAGCGGTGCAACGTCACCCAACCGTCCCTGTCCCGCGCGATCAAGGGCCTCGAAACCGAGCTCGGTGGCGAATTGTTGCGGCGCGAGCGCGGGCTGTCGCATCTAACGGAGCTCGGCCAGCGCATGCTCCCGATGTTGCGCCGGTGCTACGAATCAGCCCTTACCGCCAAAATGGTGGCTACATCGATCAGGGAGGGCGAGGCCGTGCCCTTATCGGTGGCAATCTCGCGGACGGTTGCACTCTGGCCCTTTACAACAGTGCTGCGGGAGCTGTCGCATGCCTTCCCGGGCCTCCAACTGCAGTTGCGTCGTGGCACGGGCGCCGAGATCACCGAATTCCTGAAATTGGGCACGGCGGAGTTGGCAATCGCTGCTCCGCTTGATGAGCCCTGGTCTCGCCTCGAGGCCTTCCCGCTTTTCGAGGAACCATTCAATCTCGTCGTCAATCGGACCCACAAGCTCGCGGGCAGAGACAGAGTCGAGTTCAGGGAACTTGCCTCTGAGACCCTCCTGATCAACACCGAATGTGAGATGGGCGAAGAGCTCAAGACCCGCCTGGAAGCGAACGGCGTCGTCGACGCGACCACGCACCAAGTGACGACGCAAGAGGATCTTTTGGCCTTGCTCGACGCAAACCTTGGCGTCGCGATCATCTCAAATACAACGTCGGGCACGGCTGGCTTCCGACGAATACCGCTGATGCGCCTGGAGCTCGCGCGCACGGTGTCGGCGTACACGGTCGCGGGTCGACGCCGCGCGGTCGCCTGTGCCACTCTGCTCAATCTGCTGCGCGCCGCCGACTGGAGCTTCGACGTACAGCCGGCGCAGCATGGGAGAGCTCATTGATGGCCGAACGCCCCATCAGCGAAATCCTCGAAGACGCTTTCATCCGATGCCGCGATCTGCAGGCGCCGCTGGCCGATCGGCTCCAGGCCTTCGCGGATGAGGTGCGGCGGCTGGGCGCGCATTTCGCCGACGCGGTCGATGCCCTGGTCAACCGCCTCGTCCAAGCCGGCGCCGGCGCGACAGCGCCCCAGGTAGGCGAGCCGATGCCGACATTCTTGCTACCCGACGAGCAGGGGCGCCTGGTCCGCCTGAACGATCTGCTCGGCGAGGGGCCGGTGGCGATCGCATTCAATCGCGGGCAATGGTGTCCGTATTGTCGCATCAACGTGGACGCGCTGGCCCGTGCCGAGGAACAGGTCGCCACCGAACACCGCCACATCGCCGCGATCGTGCCCGATCGCTCAAAGTTCGCTATGTGGCTCAAGTCCGACGCCAATGCGCCGTTTCCGGTTCTCACCGACATGGACAACGGCTATGCGATGTCTCTCGGCCTGGCGTTTTCCGTCGACGACGAGATGAAGCACATGATGGTCAGCTCCGGATGGGATCCGTCGGTGTCTCAGGGCACCGATGATTGGACGCTGCCGATCCCGGCCACCTTCATCGTCGGCACCGATGGGATCGTCCATGCACGCTTCGTCGACCCGGACTACCGCACGCGCATGGCGATCGAGGACATGCTTGCGGCGCTGCGCTCTGCGAGGTAGTCCCCGCCGCGATTCCACGGTCCGCACCGTCGTTCCACGCATACGTGTCTGATCATCCCGGTCGCAACCGCTGGCGGAAGGATAGCGCCGCTGTGATCCAGACCGCCTGCGGGAACCGGAGATGTCCCGAAGTTTGTTGAACTTGGACGGGCGGTGTTGCCGGGTTGAAGGTTACGCGGCCCTCGATGCGAGGGCAACGGAGTTGGCGTTGTTTTGCTCCTGATGGGCGATGAGGGCAGCCCGCAGAAGCGGGAGTTGCTTGTGAGCCTTGAGTTTGCGGAAGCCCTTGGCCGCCTCGAGCATGCCGGCGGCCCCCCAGCGCAGGACCATCTTGCCGTTTCGCCACCGCTTCACGTTGCGCGTGACGCGCCGGATCGTGCCCATCATGTTCTCGGCGATGTTGGTGCATGCCAGCGAGCGGCGCAACTCCATCGGCAGCTTCAGCCGGACGACGGTGAGGATTTCGTCGAGCCCTTCGAGGAGGCTGGCGGCGACACCCGGCCGGTCCTGCTCGAGCCGGCGCGCCAGGTTGCGGATCAGTTTCTCGGCCTTCTCCGCGTCGTCGAGCTCCCAGGCCTGGCGCAGCACCCGGCGCGTCGAAGCGTGAAGCTCTTTCGGCAGGCGATCGGTGATGTTGCGGGCCTTGTGGATTTGGCATCTCTGGATCGCGACGTTGCGTCCGAAGCTTGCCCGGATCGCCTTCGACAGCGCCTTCGCTCCATCGACGATGAACAGCCGCGCGACGCCCGGGTCGAGACCGCGCTCGACAAGATTGTCCAGAAGCGCCTGCACGGTCGCGGTGTTCTCGGTGGCGCCCTCGACAACCGCGAGCGGATGCTTTGAACCGTCGATGCCGGTCGCGGCGACCAGCACCAGATCGTCGCTTACATGCAGCCCGTCGATCTGAACGACGAGCAGGTCGAGCTTCGACAGATCGGCATTCATGAAGGTGGCCAGATTTTCCGACGACAAAGCCGCGAACCGGCGCGACGCCGCCGATTTCGACACGCCGCTGCCAGACCCAGCCGGAACGTCGCCTTCCGGCAGCCGCACGGCTCGCCCGAACCGCCGCGTCGAGACGTTGATCAGCATCAGGTTCATCGCCCAGCGCCCGAGCCAGTCCTGCGCTATCGCCCGCTCCCAACTCGGGATAGGAACCTCCCGGCCATCGACGCCGCGAACGCGCGGGCGTTCCACCGCGATCTTGCCGCCGTGGAACCCGATCCGCCCTCGCGTCTTGCCCCAGCGATGCGCCTCCCGCCTTTCATCCCGGCCGTGGCGCGGGCCGCAGGTCGCCTCCACGTCCGCCTCCATCATCGCCGCCCAGCGCCTCCATTCCGGCCGCAAGGCAAAGCCGCTCAAAGCTCTGCTGAACGTCCGCGAACGCTTCCTCCACCGCTCCGGTGGCAGCCGGCCTCGGCAATGTGCTATTTCTCTTCATGGCGTTGCTCTCCAAAGTGGATTCGACACCCCGACTCTTAGTGTCGGTCCAAAAAGAAGTTGAACGATATGAATCGCTTGTGATTCCATGCAGTCGATTTGATTCGACGAGGGCGT
>NZ_JBTMXB010000072.1:0-8305 GCF_054489405.1 Mesorhizobium sp. A623 | reverse complement strand
GCTGCGCTTCATTGTCCGTCTCCAAAAGTGGGCGGACTCTACCAAAACATGGAGGAAGTTTAGGGTCTAAGGTCACAAGGTACCTCGCATCACGAAAGCCGGGACGGGTTGCGATAAATCCTCGCTGCCGATATGGCCGCGAATGACCCATTCGCGAAAAACTCGACGCACTTTCAAAACGCCTGCGCGACGAACAGATGGCCTTGCTCGTTGCCGCCGCCCAATCTGATGGCCTGCTGAGCAACAGTGCTTCAACGCCTCTCGCAACTCGAACTCAACATCGCGGCTATTGAGAACACTCTTGCCGATGAAGGAGTTTGATCGGTTACGAACGTGCGAACTTCGGTCAGCTACTCATAGATTCTCTCGCTCGCAGGCTTCAAACGCCTTGCACTCTGCGTGGTCGTGCAACAGGTGGCACCGAGAATATTGAACTGGAAGCTGGAACCTGATGCCGCGTTCGCCATTGTGTTGGTTAGATGTCGCTTTCGATTCTGTCGGATTCAAAACACAGCAAACCGACGAGACTTCTGGAATTCATCCATGCCCGACGCGCCGCCACTTTTGCTCCTTTCCGATGATATGAGACTTGCGGTGGGGAGCTTCTTCTTTGGCCTCGATTTCCAGGATTGTCCTGGTTCCATTGAGGAGTGCATTCGTCAGATGCGAGAAATTGTCCCACAAACCGATTTGACGGACGAAAACCTGGAAATCATCATAGCGAGACTTGCCATCGAGCGTGGGTTCACCGTTGATCTTGATGAAGGTGAGCTTATCGCCCGTGCAGACCTAAGCATCCTGGCCCAAGCTCGAACCCGTTCAGAGCAATGATTACAAATAATTCCTGCCGAGATCGGAGTCGTGTTGCGCTTGGGGCCACCATCCACGTCAGAAGAGATGTTCCGGCGGGGTGCCGTCAATATTAATTGCGACGGAGGAGTGTGTGTGCAATTTTGGGGCAGGTTCCGTCGCGCGTCGATCACGGGACGTGAACAGTGATCACACGTCTGGCGAGTAAGGGTATGTGCGGGCAAAGCGTATGGCGAAAGACCTATCCGGGAAGGGTACCCATTCTACCCCAACGAGAACCAAACCCGACCGAAAGATAAAATCTCGGAAGGGGGAAGGTGACGCCTCGGAATTACGTGTTCAAGAACCCGATCCGCAGCGCGAGAGCAGTTTTGAAGTGCCGGCCATTCCAGTCGTCGGCATTGGCGCGTCGGCGGGCGGCATCGAAGCGCTGAGCCTTTTCTTTGACGCCATGCCCGCAGACAGCGGCTGCGCTTTCGTGGTCGTTTTGCACCTCGATCCGAAGCGCGAAAGTGAGATGGCGCATATCCTGAGTGCACGTACAAAGATGCCGGTCACCCAGGTCGCGGACGGTATGCGGCTCGCGCCAGACCATGTATATGTAATTGCGCCCGACACCGACCTGACGGTCAGCGACGGCGGGCTGCACGTGTCCAAACCGTCGCAGACCCGTGGCCAGCGGCATCCGGTCGATGTGCTGTTTGCGTCTATCGCCAGGGAACAGCACGAGCGGGCGATTGCTATCGTGCTCTCCGGTACCGGCAGCAACGGCACCGTGGGGCTGAAGGAGATCAGGGCCGAAGGTGGCATGAGCCTGGTGCAGACGCCGGAGACCGCGAAGTTTGACGGCATGCCGAGGAGCGCGATTTCGGCGGGCCTGGCCGATCACGTGCTTGCCCCTGACAAGATGCCGAAAATCCTGCTCGCCTATATCCATCATGGCTATGCCTCCGCCGAAGCCGAAACCGCTTCGCCGAAAGGCGAGCCGACGATCGAACAGGTTCTTGAGCTTTTGCGTGCTCGCGCCGGACACGACTTCGGCAGTTACAAGCGCAGCACGCAGCGCCGGCGCATCCATCGCCGCATGGGCCTCCGCAACATCGATACGCTGAACGACTATCTGAACGAATTGCGCAACAGCCCGGATGAGGTTGCCACATTGGTCGCGGATCTGATGATCAGCGTCACCGGGTTCTTCCGCGATGCCGAAGCGTGGGATGCGCTTGCAAAACTGGTTATCGCGCCCATGATTGCCGAACGCGAGAGCGGCGCCTCTATACGGGTCTGGGTTCCGGCCTGCTCCACGGGCGAAGAAGCCTATTCCATCGCCATGCTGGTGACTGATGAAGCCGAGGCCGCCGGAAAGCGGGTCGATCTGAAGGTGTTCGCCACAGACGCCCAGGAAGACAATCTGCGCAAGGCGCGGGACGGAATTTATCCCGCTGCCGCCCTTGCCGGCTTTCCGCCCGAGCGCGTCCGGCGTTTCTTCGAAAAACTCGACGGCACCTTTCAGGTCAGTAAGGAGCTTCGCAACATGGTGGTGTTCGCGGCGCAGAACCTGTTGCGCGATCCGCCCTTTTCGCGGCTCGACCTCGTTTCGTGCCGCAATTTCTTGATCTATCTGGAGTCGGAGGCGCAGCAGCGGATCATCGCCCATTGCCATTTCGCGCTGCGGCAGGGCGGGCATCTGTTCCTCGGCAATGCCGAGACGGTCGGCCGGCACGACGATCTGTTCGAAACCGTGTCGAAGAAATGGCGGATATTTCGCAGGATCGGCCCGACACGGCACGATCTTATCGAATATCCGCCGCCGAGCGGACCCGTCGAGCACCGCGCCGCCGACGAAGCGCCACTGATGCTGGCCGAACCGGCTGACGCGCCGGTGGCAGAGTTGGCACGGCGCGCGCTTCTGGAGCGCTTTGCGCCGGCTTCCGTGCTGATCGACCGGAAGGGCCGCGTCCTCTATTTCCACGGAACGACCGGGGACTATCTTGAACAGCCGCCGGGCGAGCCGACCAGGGACCTGCTGGCGATGGCCCGAAACGGGCTGGCGACGAAACTGCGCGCCGCGATCCGCGAGGCGTCAAGCGGGAACGCAAGCATAACGGTCAACGCCCGCATGCAGAGAAGTGGGATGGGCCGAACCGTCGCGGTGACGGTCATGCCGGCGTCGACGCGGGGCAGCGATCTCTTCCTTGTCAGTTTCGCGCCAGTCTCGCAGACGTCCGATCCGGCGCCTGTGGCCATTCGCGAGGAAGTTGGAGAGGCGTCCTTCGGCGAACGCGCCCTTCAGGAAGAACTGGTCTCGACCCGCGCCGAATTGCGCAACACCATCGAGCATCTGGAAACCGCCAATGAGGAACTAAAGGCTTCGAACGAGGAAGCCACCTCGATGAACGAGGAACTTCAATCGACCAATGAGGAGTTGGAGACCTCAAAGGAGGAGCTCCAGTCGTTCAACGAGGAACTGAACACCGTCAACAGCCAGCTTCAGCATAAGATCGGCGAGTTGGAACGGGCCACCAACGACCTCAACAATCTGCTGGCGGGATCGGACACCGCGACTTTATTTCTGGACGACAAATTCCGGATCGCATGGTTCGCGCCGGCGACGAAGGAACTGTTCGACCTCGTATCGTCCGACATCGGCCGGCCGATCGCTCATTTCGCCAGGAAATTCGCCGATGCGAACCTGTTGCCGGACGCCGAGACGGTGCTGAGGAAACTCACCGCCATCGAGGCCGAGGTGCCTAGCGATGCCGGCCGCTGGTATTTGCGGCGCATGCTTCCCTATCGCACGCGCGATAACCACATCGCGGGCGTCGTCGTCACTTTCAGCGACATCACGGACCGGAAGCGTTCCGCCGACGCGGTCAATGAGGCGCGTGTCTATTCCGAGGCAATCGTCGCGACGATCCGGCAGCCGCTGCTCATTCTGAACGGCGAAATGCGTGTCCAGTCGGCCAATCCGGCCTTCTACCACCAGTTCAAGGTCGCGGAGAAGGAGACCGAAGGACGCCTTGTCTATGAACTCGGCGACGGTCAATGGGATATTCCGGCCCTGCGGACGCTTCTGGAAGAGGTGCTCTCGGAGAACGAGATGGTCACCGATTTCGAGGTCGAGCACGATTTCCTCGACATCGGCCAACGCTTCATGTTGCTCAACGCCCGCAAGCTCTCGCGAAATGAAAGCCGCGAGGACCTGGTCCTACTCGCTATAGAAGATGTCACCGAACGCCGGCAAAGCGAAATTGCGGTCCATGCAAGCGAGCAGCGCTTGAAAGACCTGATCGAGGCGTTGCCGGCCGCGGTTTATACCACCGACGCGGCCGGCCGAATCACGTCCTACAATCCCGCCGCCGTCGAATTGTGGGGCCGTCATCCGGACTTGGGCACGGATGAGTGGTGCGGCTCGTGGCGCATGTATCGGACGGACGGGACGCCGCTGCCACATGACGAATGCCCCATGGCGATCGCCTTGAAAGAGGAGCGTGCCGTACATGGCGCGGAGGCCGTGGCCGAGCGGCCCGACGGCGTGCGCGTGCCCTTTCTTGCCTTCCCGACTCCCTTGCGCGACGCTGCTGGAGAGGTCAGCGGCGCGGTGAACATGATGGTGGATATCACCGAGCGCAAGCATGCCGAGGAGCTTGCGGAGCGATTGGCCGCGATCGTTGAATCCTCCGACGACGCGATCGTCAGCAAGAACCTCGATGGCGTCATCACCAGTTGGAACAGGGGCGCCCAACACCTTTTCGGTCACGACGCCGACGAAATCATCGGCAAATCGATCATGACTCTGATCCCACAGGATCGCCGCGACGAGGAGACCGACATCCTCGGCCACATCCGGCGTGGAGAGCCTATCGAGCATTTCGAGACCATCCGGCTTCGCAAGGACGGGAGCCAGGTCTGGGTATCGTTGACGGTATCGCCACTTAAGGACGCCAGCGGTAGGATCATCGGCGCCTCCAAGATAGCGCGGGACATGACGGAGCGCCGGCGTGCCGACGAGCATCGGAAAGTCCTCATCGGGGAACTCAACCACCGCGTCAAAAACACGATTGCTGTCATCCAGTCGATCGCATCCCAGACGCTTGGCCACGCATCGACAATGGAGGAAGCACGCACTGCGTTCAGCTCGCGACTGATCAATCTGGCGAAAGCGCACGACGTGCTGACCCGCGAAAACTGGAAGAGTGCGAACCTGGCTGAGATCGTAGGAGATACGGTAGGTCCGCATTCCGGCGGCGAAAACCGTTTCCTGATCGAAGGTCCGGATGTCCAACTGGCCCCGAGCGCGGCATTGGCGATCTCAATGGCGCTGCATGAACTCTCCACCAACGCGGCCAAATACGGAGCGCTTTCCAGCGAGGCTGGTCAAGTCGATATCGTCTGGAGCCTCTATGGCAGCAACGACGATCGCCGCCTGACGTTGCGTTGGAGCGAGAGCGGAGGCCCGCCGGTGACCGCTCCAAAACGCAGAGGCTTCGGCTCGCGGTTGATCGAGCGGGCGCTGGCGGCGGAACTAGGCGGCGAGGTGCGCGTTCAATACGAGCCCTCCGGGCTTGTGTGCACGATCGATGCGCCCGTGCCGGTCGGCCAAGAGGTTTCAGGGGGACCGGGTGACAGATCGGCAAGCAGGACGGGCTCTGATAGTCGAGGATGAAATTCTGGTCGCTATGGAGCTCGAGGATCTGCTGATTGCGATGGGGCACCAGGTGATTGGTTCCGCCGCCCGCATGGGTGAGGCACTGGAACTTGCCCGTGAAGCTGAAGTCGACTTCGCCGTGCTCGACGTCAACGTCGGCGGCGTGCAGTCTTTCCCGGTCGCCGATATATTACGGGAGCGAGGCATTCCCTTTGTCTTCGCCACGGGATATGGCGCCGCCGGACTGGTGGACGGGTATCGCCGCGAAACGACGTTGCGCAAGCCGTACGACTCCCGGGATTTGGCGCGGGCCATCGCGGCGATCTTCCCTTCCGTCAGCCGTTGAGCCGACGTTGCCGGCCCGGGATCGGGCCTGAGGCTTCGGGTGTGATCCAGTCTTGCTCGACAAGGTCGCGGAGCCGGTAGGCGCGATCCAGGGCCTGTTTGCTGGCCGCGTCCCATTGACTGGCGGCGTCCGATTGTGTCGAGCGCGCGTGTTCGGCCATCTGGAGACAGAATTCGGCCCGCTCGTTGAGAAATCTTACGGACGCCCGCATGACCCGTTCCATTTCGTCAAATTGCGCCGTCGCCATGATTTCCGCGGTGTAGCTGTGGCCGATGTGGCAATCGAACTTGACGATCGATCCGATCGCCGATCGTTTCAGCGCGCCACCGCACTCCGGGCAGGTGACCGTCGGGGGCCGTTCGAACGTCCGGCTTTCAGTCATCTCGCCGTTTTTCCCGGTGTCCGGTTGAGAAGGGACTATCGGCATGGCCACTTCCTTTCCATCCTTTCGGTTGACAAGTTCGATGAGCAATTTGGGAATGGCCGCGAGCGGCAAACAATAATCCAGCGCGACATGGTCGGCAGCACTCGTCGGCATCTCGGGATAGGCGGCATCGTCGGGATCCTGGGCGATCGCGCTGCCGCCGGACCGCTTTATCTCCGCGAGACCCAGCGTGCCGTCATTCAGATTGCCGGTCAGGATCACGCCGATGGCGTTGGGACCATAGCTTTCAGCAACACTGCGGAACAGGGGGTCGATGGCCGGCCGTGCCCAGTTTTCCTTGGGCGTCCGCAACAGCCGCAACTTGCCTTCCGCGACGATCATGTGGCGGTCCGGTGGCGCGATATAAATATGGCCTGGAGAAATCGCTTCACCGTTTACGGCATGTTTGGCGGGAAGGGGGCCGGCCGCGTTCAAAAGCTCGGGGAGTTCGCTTCGATGCGCGCCGACATGGAGCACGATCAGGACGGGCGCCGAAAGCGTGGCCGGCAGCGCGGCTGCGAGGGTGCGCAAGGCAGCCACGCCACCGGATGAAGCGCCAATTGCGATGATCGAGGAACGTGCCATTGCAACCTGTGAGATGAACTTGATTGTAGAATTGGTGTTTAACGCCGCAAATCGGATAAAGTTCGCTTTTGTGGAGGACGTTCTGCAGGCATTGAACCGTCTGTCGCTTGCTCAAGGGCGCGAACAACGCATTGCCGCGTCTTCATTCCATCCCGCACCCCATATCAGCACCGGTCTAATCGCCTTTGCCAGTTCCTCGCAAGCGCGCTAATTCCTTCGGGAACAAGGTCGTTCAAGAACCGTGTCAACTTGGTCGAGATACCACGCCCATGCCGGCTGGCCATAGAACCTGATGTCTTCTGGATGCCCAGATTTCGGCATAGAGCCCGAGCGGCGCATTTCACGCTGAGCGTTATAGGCATAGTCTAGCCACGCCAGAGTTGAAGGTATGCCGATCTAATCTTATGCAAATGTAAGATGCCGCTAATGCCGGCCTGACCTCTCCCGGACGTCAAAAACACGATAAGCCCGCCATCTCTCACGAGGTGGCGGGCTTTTGTCGTTAGGCCTAGTCGACGCAGACTAGTTCGCGCCGCCGAGCTGTTTCGTTTTCGCGCAAAAGTCGTTGTGAAGTTTTTCAGTATCGGTGTCGCATTCCTTCGACATCTTTTCGCGATCCTCCTGCTTCATAGCCATCCAAGCGGCTTTGAATTCCTCGTCCGACTTCATCGTTTTCATTCCCGAGTCGGTGTAGAAGGGTGACATCATTTCCTGGTTGTCTAATGCAGACGTGCCGTCGCCCGCTGCGAAAGCGGCTCCACTGGTCAATGAGAGTGCAAGCGCGCCGAGGCAAAGCATCTTGATGTTCATGACAGAAATCTCCACGTGTTCGGGACCGTCACAGTAACGACCTGCTCACTCAACGGGCGGGCTCCGACTCTGTTCCGATCGCATTTCTGCCAGCTAATGCTTGCCCAGGAACTTTGCCGAGGCGTCTCCGTTCTGGTCCCGGTAGCGAAGTCCCTCTCCGATGGGACGGCACGTCCCAAGGCCCGTCACTCCGTCCCAGGGGTGGCGGGCTTTTTGCATCAAAATATTCTAGCACTACTTTGGCAGAATCGTGATTTTTGGGATTCCCATGGCGCTGAATGCGTGATTCATGGGGAGCCAGCTTTGATGGAGGCTGGCAATGGACGGAGACTGGCAGGCAGATCTGGAACGGTGGCTTGCCCCATATCTGGAAGGCTTGGGCAACAAGACGCGACGTCGGATGTGCCGGCCTATATTGCAGGCCTGATTGGGCCGGGCGATCGCAAGAGCATCCAACCTATGGCGGCCCGCGCTGACGCGATCCCCTATGATCGTCTCCATCACTTCATCGGCGCCGGGCTTTGGGACAGCACTCCGCTGGAAGCGACCTTGTGGCAGCAGGCAAGCGAACTGGTCGGCGGTGGCAAAGCCTGGCTGATCATCGACTGGTCTGCCCCCTGAAGACTGGTCCTGCCTTATGTATGGTTTTTGAGCCGATGGAGGACTTAAGAAATGGCCAGAA
>NZ_JBTMXB010000071.1:0-8603 GCF_054489405.1 Mesorhizobium sp. A623 | reverse complement strand
ATGCTGTCGCCCGTCGAATTCGAACGGCAGCAGAAAACGTAACCTGGGAGCGTCTACAAAACACGGGGCTATTCACTACCCGTATATCGATGGCCGTGCATCTTTGTCACCTGTATCACTGGATGCGCCATGGATACTATTCATGATTGGAGCGCCACGATGGCAAAGGCCGTACGCGGAGCCGCAAGATGCGGCTGCGTGGAACAGACGACTGGAGTGGCGATATGCGCCTTGTCTGGCTAACCCTCGGTCTGGCCAGTCTGGCGTTGGGCGGGCTGGGTGTGGCGCTGCCGCTTCTGCCCACGACACCCTTCGTGCTGCTGGCGGCCTACTGCTTCGCCAAGTCATCGCGCAGACTGCATGACTGGCTGCTCGACAGCCACGCTTTTGGCAAGGCAATCCGCGACTGGCGTGCACATCGTGCAATCAGTCGCAGGAGCAAGGCGATGAGCGTATTCGCCATGGCGTTATCGCTGGCCGCCTCATTTGTCCTGGCGGTGGATCTCGCTATCATCGGTCTCCAGTCGCTCGTACTGTCCGGCGCAGCGGCCTTTGTCCTGACCCGCGACACCGCACCATAGGTCGTAGTTCTCGCCGGTTCGCTATGATCGAATAGCGGACAGCAATTCCAGAAAGGAACAAGACATGACAGATACCTGGCTTCCCTCGCTCAAGACCGCGACCGCGCAAGAGGGCTTTGATCTTGCCACCAAGCTGGCTCGCGTCGGCGTCAAGGTGACCCAGCCTTCAGCCGAGGTTCGCGACAAGCTGCGCGCCGCCTATGATCACGATTCAAGTCAGTTGATCGCTTCGTCGCAAGTTATTGCCATTCATTTCCAGACGGTGGCAGCCGCAAACAATTACTGGCGCGAGTGACGCGCACGCAGCCGCAGTCCATTACTGATGGAAATACCTCCGCTATGACACTTTCTCGTAAATCCATCGCGGCGGTGGCCGCACTTTCTGCAAAAAAATCCGGAACAGATGGATCGACACAAAACATGGCCAAGGGCGCGCCTGTGAACGCGCGCCACGTATCGTCGGCAGACCGTGTGGAAACTCGCCGGTGATTCACGATAGGGTCGGATTTTGAGGGTTTGCGCCGTTTCAGCTGGTTTTCCGATATCGGCCGTTCCTACGAGCGTCGTAGGCCTGCACGTCCTGTTTTCTGGCCGTTGTCGGCGGTTTTGAAGCCGGGCCGCAGCCCCTTTAAGCCTTCGCTGCGGCGATCAAGCCGGAAACACCGATGATGGTGATGGCCCGTTTTATGTTGTAGGCGAGCGCGGTCAGGCTGAACTCGCCCCGCACGTTCTCCAGACGACGCATTAGGAAGGCGCCCTGGTTCATCCATTGCTTCATCGTGCCGAACGGATGTTCGACGCTCTCGCGCCGCCGGTCGAGAACATCAGGGCGCGCTGCAAGCCTTGCGGCCATACGATCAAGCACCGCCTCGTTCTCCAACCGCGAGACGCGCCGGAAGCCTTTGGTACAGCGGCTCCGCATGGGGCACGCCCTGCAGGCACTCCGGTTGCAGTAATCGATCTTCACGTTGTCACGCGATCGGCGCTCATAGCGCGGCGAAAGGGTATGACCTGCCGGGCAAATATAGATGTCCTTCTCCTGATCGTAGCGGAACTCGTCCTTGGTGAAGAAGCCCTCGCGCACGGCCAGACCTCGAATGGGCTTGGGAACGTAAGCGGTGATCCCGGCCCTCTCGCAGGCTTCGATGTCCTCGATCTTGAAGTAACCGCGATCGGCGACTGCCTCGATCCGCTCGACACCAAGCGTGTTCATCGCCGCTTCCACCGTCGGCGCGAGCAGGCCCATGTCGAGGACTTGGTTGGTGACCGCCTGCTCGGCGATCAGCTTGTGCTTCACGTCGACCGCCAGCTGGATGTTGTAGCCGACGCCCACTTTCGTCATGCGCGCCATGGCGCGAGCGTCGGGATCGGTCAACGAGATCTGGGCCTCGCCGCTGCGGTCAAGTTCGCTCAGCAGCGCCTTGTGACGATCGCGCCTGGCGCCGATGACCGCAATCTTCTCGGCCAGCTTGGTGTCGCCGCGACCGCCGCCGCTGTCCATCCGATGCTCCTCGGCATCGCCTTCGTCGAGCCGCTTCACGTAATTGGTCAGCTTCTCATCGGCCTCGCGGATGAATTTGGTCAGGGCGCCGCGCGTGAAGTTGCGGTCCTTGTTGTTGACGGCCTTGATCCGCGTTCCGTCGACCGCCAGGAGTTCGCGCCCGAACAAATCGAGCTGCCGGCACAGCACGACGAACTCGCGGAACACCGCCCTGAAGGCGGTCCGGTTGTCACGACGAAAGTCGGCGATCGTCTTGAAGTCTGGCCTCAGGTGACGCAGGAGCCAGATTACTTCGATGTTACGATGGGTCTCGGCTTCAAGGCGGCGGCTCGATCGCACCCGATTGAGATAGCCATAGATGTAGAGCTTCAGGAGATCGGCGGGATTGTAGCCGGGACGGCCCGTCGCCCTCGGTGCGACGCGGCCGAACCCGGCACTCGCCAGATCCAGCCCGTACACGAAGGCGTCGATGAACCGGACCGGGTTGTCTGGCTCGACATAGTCGTCCACCGCTTCCGGCAGAAGCAGCACTTGCGAGCGGTCACTTCCAGAAATATGTGCCATGCTGGAGTCTACCGCGCCAGTCGTTGGAGAGGAATCCGCTCAAGTCGACTTTCCACACGGTCTGTAGGCCATGCGCGACGTACGCCACCGGTTGCTGTGCGGCGCCTTTCCGAGCCGACCGAGGTCGGGGCCCATGTCCGGCATGAAGATACTTCACCAGCCTCCGCCCGGGTCAAAGAAGGACACCGTCAACAACCCACTTTCGTTAACCAGGGACGCGTGGCCCTTAGGACCATCGCTCGGGGCTACTCCGGTGACGGTGGACGGTCACATTTTCCGCGGGAAACGCGCTGATGACCCACAAGCACAAAAAGTGGAGGTTGGATCGAAGCGAAACAGATGTGCCTTGCAGATTGGCCGTGCGACGCGCTCATCACATGATCTGGTGCCAGGAAGATCTCGCTCGAAGCGGTATCCGGCTGATCTGGCGCGTTCATCGTCTGTGGTGTCGGTTTCGGACTGAAATTCGGTTCCTCACGGCCTTAGACTGGAACGGTCTCAGTAAAGGAGGTCGTTATGAGCCTTGACTCAAACATCCATGCTGGTTCAACAGCCACTCGTGCTTCTGCCCTGGCATCCAACTCCATCCGCCAATGTGTTAGCGTTGATCAGTCCGACCGCAAGGTGCCTATCAACCTGCGCCAGTCCGGACCGACACCGGTGGAAATGCTGATTTCGACGCGCGTGCGCAAGTCGCCTTATTGGCATCTCTCCCATGCTGCCGGTTGCTGGCGGGCAACCGTCTATAACCGGACTTATCACCCACGCGGCTATCTGCGCCCCGAAGAAGGAGGCGCAATGGCCGAATACGAGGCGTTGGTAAATCACGTCACCATGTGGAACGTGGCAGTCGAGCGGCAGATTCGAGTGAAGGGGCCTGAAGCAGAAGCCTTCGTTGATCGCGTCATCACACGCGACGCGACCCGTATCGCGCCGATGAATGGCAAATATGTCATCGTCTGTAACGAGGCGGGAGGGATACTGAACGATCCCATCCTACTGCGGTTGGGAAAGGACGAGTTCTGGTTTTCGCTTTCCGACAGCGATCTGGAGTGGTGGCTGCGGGGCGTGAACGCCGGCTGGGAGATGGATGTCGAGATCGGCGAAATCGATGTCGCGCCAGTACAAATCCAGGGCCCGAAGTCCGAAGCGCTGCTGGTCGATCTGTTCGGAAAAGTCATAAGCGAGTTGCCCTATTATGGGTTGATGGAGGGTGAGATCGCAGGTCTCCCTGTCTTGATCTCCCAGACCGGTTTCTCCGGCGAGAAGGGTTACGAGATCTATCTGCGCGATGCCACGGTTCACGCTGAAAAGCTCTGGGACGCAGTGCTGGAGGCTGGCAAGAAGCATCAGCTAATGGTGATCGCCCCCGCACATCATCGCCGCATTGCCGCTGGAATCCTGTCCTGGGGGCAAGACATAGACCAGGAGGTCTCGCCTTTTCAGTGCCATCTCGCCTACCAGGTGCCGCGCAATAAAGCGGTAGATTATATCGGCAAGGCAGCCCTTGAGGCACAACGCGCAGAAATCGACGCCGGCCGGTTTCCCTTCGGGATGACCTTGGTCGGTCTCACTTTCGGTGGCAATCCGGTGACCGACTATGCGCCCGATTTCTGGCTGATCTCCCAGGAAGACGGGAATGATCCTGTGGGATACATCACTTCACCCTGGTTCTCGCCGGAACTTGCCGCGAACATCGCGCTGGGATGGGTACCGGTTACCATGAAACCGCTCGGCACCAGGCTCAAAGTCTGGCTACCACAAGAATACGCCGATGAACCGGGGCGCCCAGTAGAAGGGCAGGTGGTCGAAGTACCTTTCCGCCCATCGGTCAATCCGAGCGCCCGAGAAGTGGCAAAGTCGCATGGCCGTGACTCGGCATACTGATTTTTAGGAGCCCGCCTAACAGCGGCCGCCTCCTGAGACAAACGTCTGCCGGTGGATGAGGCTTGGCGTTCGCGTAAAGCTGTGTGAAACCTGAGGGAAAGAAATGCGTTTCTTCAAAAGCGCGGATATCGCGGCAAGACTGTCGGCGTCACTCGAGGTCACGCCAAGACAGGCGATCGAATCTGCCGAGCTACCGGACCTGTTTCCATCCGGGACCCGCGTCTATATCACCGATATCGGCGGTGAAACCGATATGCTGGTCAGGGCCGCAGCACGCATTGGCGAATTGGACTATGTCGCAGTGCCGCATTTTGCTGCCCGACGCCTGACGAACAGGATAGCCCTTGCTGATCGCATCAAAGCACTGGCTGAAGAGGCTGGTGTTAGTGACGTACTTGTCATCGGTGGCGATCTCGATAAGCCCACTGGTGATTTTTCTTCCTCCATGGAGATCCTGGAGACTGGACTTTTCGACACGCACGGCATCAGGGAGATCGCGATCGCCGGTCATCCGGAAGGGAGCCCTGACTTCTCGGAAGCAGTCGCGATCGAAGCCTTGCGGCTGAAGGCGGCCTTCGGCGAGCGCACGGATGCCCAATTACGCGTCGTTACGCAGTTCGGCTTCGATGCCGAACGCTATATAGGTTGGGCGCGGACCCTGCATGACCACGGGATCGACCTGCCGGTTCATGTCGGTGTCGCCGGTCCGGTCAAGATCAACACACTCCTGAAATACGCCACCATGTGCGGCGTCGGTAATTCGCTGTCGATCCTCAAGAGCCGCCCCGGTGCGCTGGTTACCCTGATGACCCGTTACTCACCGGAAACCGTGGTGGGATCTCTGGAGAAGCATGCGATGGCGATGCCGGGATCGTCAATCCGCCAGATTCATATCTTTCCATTTGGCCAGATTGCCACCACGGCACAGTGGCTGAGAGAACGAGGAAGCTGGCCCGCCGGGAACGACATCAGCGCTCTTGTACGGTAATGAGGCCAGCAGCTCTCGATTTCTTTGATTGCTTCCAGCCCGCTCTCGGGTGTTGCCATAATCTGATAGCGGTTCCAAACGGACTGGTCAGCCTGGCCGAGGCGAGCCGATCTTCGAAAAGATGGCTCGTCGCCCAAAATTCGAGATGATCGATTTCAGTATCCGTGGTAGCAACTTCTTTGGGAAGTTTTCAACCCTTGGTGTCTCTGCCGGGTTTTTCTCAGCCTACCTTCCCGCGGACGATCGTGGTTCATTGGTTAACAATTGCCAGATGGCACTTGCGAAGCCCAAAGAAAGCTGGCGTTAGCGATGTCAAAAACCGATACACTCATCATCAGTTCCTCCGATCAGGTTCCACGCCGAACCTTGCTCAAGCGGTTTCCTGTTCCTCGCAATTTTGGTGTATCGCCTGAATCGCGCATCGAGCGCGGCCGGACATGGCCCACACCGACGGGTGCGGCGCGGGTGAAGACGTTCGAGATATATCGCTACGATCCGGACGGCGACGATAACCCGCGTCTCGACACATTCGAGGTCGATCTCGATACCTGTGGACCGATGGTTCTGGATGCACTGATCTGGGTCAAGAACAACGTGGACCCGACACTAACCTTTCGTCGCTCTTGCCGTGAGGGTATCTGTGGCTCTTGCGCCATGAACATGGACGGCACAAACTGGCTGGCCTGCACCAGATATATTGAAGAAACCGACACGCCCGCGAGAATCTATCCGTTGGCTAACATGAGAATCATCAAAGATCTGGTCCCTGATCTGACCCACGTTCTCGCGCAATACGAAATGATTGAGCCCTGGCTCCAGGCAAAGACGCCCGCACCGGGCCAGGAGCGACTGCAGGCGCCGGAAGATCGCCAGAAGCTTGACGGGTATTATGAATGCATCCTTTGCTTCTGCTGCACATCCGGCTGCCCCAGCCACTGGTGGAACGGGGACAGGTTCCTTGGCCCTGCCGCGCTTTTGCAGGCCTGGCGCTGGTTGATCGATAGCCGCGATGAAGCAACCGGCGAGCGGCTCGACCATCTGGAAGACCCATTCCGGCTCTATCGCTGCCACACCATCCTCAACTGCACCCGAACCTGTCCGAAAGGACTCAATCCGGGCAAGGCGATCGCGGAAATCAAGAAAATGGTCGCCGACCGGCGAAGCTAGCGAGGAGCCATGAAACCTGTCTCACGTAAGCGTACGAGGCCGCTGTCGCCGAACATCCAGGTTTACCGGCCGCAACTCACTTCGGTGCTCTCGATTGCCAACCGCATCACAGGTGTCGCCTTAAGTGCTTGCGCCGTCGTTCTGGTCTTCTGGCTGGTCGCGGCGGCAAGGGGACCGGATGCCTATTCCCGATTTCAGATTGTTCTCGGGTCGTGGCCCGGCCGCATCTTGCTCCTGGCCGCCTCATTTGCCTTTTTCCTGCATCTTTGTGGTGGCCTTCGTCATTTGGTCTGGGACAGCGTGCAGGCGTTTGAACTGAGGCAGATATACGCATCTGGATGGATTATCGTCATAGCGAGCGTGGCGCTAACATTGGCTTCCTGGCTCATCAGTCTGATGATTACAGGACACATCTGATGGGTCGGTATCGCCTTCGTACCCCGCTTGGGCGCGCTGCTGGTCTTGGTTCGGCCAAATCGGGATTTGATCATTGGTGGGCGCAGCGAGTAACGGCGGTCGGGCTGGTGCCGCTCGCCGTGTGGTTTGCGGCTTCAGTGATCGCACACAGCGGAAGCGACTACGAGACGTTCGTCCGTTGGATGGGCGCGCCGATTAACACCGTGCTAATGATCCTGCTGCTGCTTGCGCTTTTCTGGCACACTGCCTTGGGCCTTCAAGTGGTGATCGAGGACTATGTTCATTCGGGCGTAAAGATTATGGCTCTGCTCATTGTGCGCTTCACGTGCTTTGCTTTGGCGGTGGCCGGAATCGTGGCGACATTGCACATTGCGTTTGGCGCATCGGCAGTTATCTGAGTCTTAGACGAAAAAACCAGCGCCGCATCAGAAAGCAGGCAGGAGTAAAAATGACGTGTTGAAAGTGGAAAGACTTTTACCGAGTGCGAGGGAGCGGCTAATCTGTGTCAAATCCGGTGCCCTGTTGATCGACGCGGCTCGGCTGCTCAACGGTCCGAAATTCAACCTCGTCGTTGTCTGTGATAACGCCGGGAAAATGGCTGGCGTTATCACCAAGACCGATGTGGTCGATCGTATCAGTCAATGCACTGGCTGCAGCTGCACAATGGCGGCGTCGGGTGTGATGACGACAGAGGTAGCGTTCTGCCACTTGGACGATTGGACGAGTGATGTCTGGTCGATCATCAAGCAGCGAGGCCTGAAGAACATTCCGATCGTGGATCAGGGCTCAACGCCTGTCGGGGTGCTCAATGCTAGAGATGTACTTCAAGCTCTCCTCGAGGAGGTACAGTACGAAGAACAATTGCTGCGCGATTATGTGATGTGTGTTGGGTATCACTGAACGCTTTACCCCCAGAAAAGCAGGCATCGGGACATCCGGCAAATAGACAGCGAAACAGCGTGATCTTTCGGTCGGTAGTGAGTTATTCGTAACAGAGGCATCGGTAAAAGAGGGGTGTCCGGGGAGGTACCTCTATTGGCTATCAGCTTTTGCTCCAGCGCTTCCAATTCGCGTGAAAGCACAACCCGCTTCATCGCAAGGCCGGTCGGCCACCGACGAATACGCGCATTTTCGCCCATACTATTATCTTCATCTGCTAAGGTCGCAGTTCACGTCTTAGTGTCGGTCCAAAAAGAAGTTGAATGATATGAATCGCTTGTGATTCCATGCAGTCGATTTGAGTCGACGAGGGCGTGGACGGAATGTGGACGAAGGCAAACCGCGGGAAATACAATCGGGATGGTCTGCGCTATCCGAGCGATTTGACGAACGCGGAATGGGGGCTGGTCGAACCTTTGATTCCGCCTGCCAAGCGCGGCGGCCGCAGGCGTGAGGTCGATGTGCGCGAGGTTCTCAACGGACTTCTTTATGTTCTCAGCACGGGCTGCCAATGGCGGGCCGTGCCGAAGGACCTGCCGCCCAGGAGTACGCTGTTCAG
>NZ_JBTMXB010000070.1:0-8611 GCF_054489405.1 Mesorhizobium sp. A623 | reverse complement strand
CGAACTCGTTGAGAAATACGGCTCCGGGTGGACTTTCCAGCGAAAACCTCACCTTCGCGACGATAGCGTCGACGGCCGCGAAGACACCTGACCGTCGGGCTCATTGTAAACCGCGTTTGCCATCCACCTTTGAGTTCTCCAATTACTCGGTTAAACGCCGTTTGGGGATGAATCTCACGATGACTCGCATCGTGGTGTAGGGGTGATGTTCGCGATGTCGTTCCACGATCTCGACTTCGCACTTGGCCGATAGAGAAGCGCGGGCCGCTTTATTACGTCGCTTCGAATAGCCTGCGATCTGCCGAAGAAGGATCGATTGCGATCAGTGAGGCCAAACAAACGCGTTCTTGTTCAGTTTCTGGTGAATCCTGACGCGCTTGCAGGGAAAAAGTTTGGACGCTGAATTCATGACGCCTCTCAGATGATCCAGTCGGGTCGGCGACGGTTGATGGTCCAGACACTCTTGGCAGACGCAACCAAATGACCCCCAATGAAACATCTGGCGGTTGTTCGAGCTGCCGCCTCGGTCGGGTACAGGTGATCGTCGAGGCGCGCCGTTCGGGCGAATAATGATCCAGCCGCTTGTGACGTGGATCATCCCGGCCGCGATCTGTTCGGCTGGCGAGGATCGGCCGCCATCCAGCTTGACGGCTCCCTGAATGGTCAACTCTGCTTCCATGGCCGGGATGATGCGACTTCATTGCGCGTCCGTGGGAACCTTCTTCAACAGCCTGCTAGAGGCGCTGCTGTTAGGCGCTGTCGAAGTCGAGGTGACGGAGGGCAATCGAACGAAGAGATAACGAATAACGCGTAAGTAGCACCGGCAGGATGGCCTCGTGTCGGCTTTTTGCATCATTGGCGGGGTTCGAACGAAGAATCACTGCCGACGGCATCGACTGATACGCGGTCGACGATTTTGAAGTAGACCGCCAAGGGCCTGCGAGAAATCTTTAGCTGGTAAGACGAACCGAGAAGGAGAGTAACGGATGAGCTACAACGGCTGGAAGAATTACGAGACTTGGAACGTAGCTCTCTGGGTACGTGGCGAGCGAGGTTTGTACCTCGCCATGCGGGAACGCAGAGACCTAAACCATTTCAAAGCTGAGACCGCCGAAGCGTTCTGCCGGGAGCTGTTCCCCAAAGGCCCACCCGACATGGGCCAGCCCAGCGACATGGATTTGGTGGACTGGGAGGAGATAGCTGCTGGCTTCAACGCGGATTAGCGTGACGGCGAAGTGACCCGCTTGGTGAACTTGGATCGCTCGACGAGCATAATATGCCGCGTTAAGGCCAAGGTCGGCGCCGTGTTGTGCCTGGATGCATCCAGATCGCCGCGCACCGTGTCATCGACCACGACGGCGTGTACAATCCCTGTCAGCCTAATGATCGCCTGCTCTTGGGCAAGAAGGGTAGTATCAGCGAGTTCGAACTGGGCGTACTCAGGACGCGGATGCTAGACGCCGCCAGGTCGAAGGCACGCCGCGGCGAACTGCGCTTGTCAGTCCCGTTCGGTTACATCTGGCATCGCGAAGCTGGGCTCGGGTTTGACCCAGACTTACGCCTGCAGAAGGTAATCCGGCTCATCTTCGCGCGCTTCGGAGAACTGGGCAGCGCGCGCCAGGTATTGTTGTCGATGACGGCTGGTCATATCCACTTCCCTCGGCCGTCTGACGAGAGCCCCCATGACCAACTTCGTCTGGTTGCCGATCCGCTACCGCAATGTGATCGCCGTTCTCAAAAACCCCTTCTACGCAGGTGTTTACGTTTACGGCAAAAGCGAGAAACGGACATCCATTGTCAGCGGCCTGGAATGCACCTGATGTGACGATGCGTGCATGTCAGCAAATGCTCAGGGCGTTGATCGCTGACATCATCGTCGATGTCGACGATGATGTGCGAGAGCGTGTGAGATCAACGACAACGGAACTCGCAGCCCCGGTCCTTTACCGTCTTCGCTGGGTGTGAACTCCACCCCTTTTTCTTCGAGGGCAGCCTGGACGCTTTGCAGCGTTCTCACGGCGACGCGCTCATTTTTTTCGATACGCAGGATCGTTCGTTTCCCTACGCCCGAAATTTTGGAAAGTTCGGACTGGGTAAGGCCGATAGCGGCTCTGCCAGCTCTGAGTATTTCGTTTGGGACGATCATGTCGGATTTCTGCGCGCTAAATTGTTGACACATTCCAGCACATCCTGACGATCGCAACAAATTTGCACTTGTGACGCCGGCTTGTGGCCGGCTAGACGCCGTTACGGCGACGCCGTATTGCTAACCCATCGATTTAGCGAATCACAGGATCCGATTGCCTTGGATCCCTTGGTCGGCGCCGGAGCTTTGCCCATGCTGTTGTTTACCCAAAATGCCAAACCCGATGCAGTGTTCACATTTGAGATGGAACGTGCGAAATCGCTTGCTGTCGACATGGAACGTATTCATCGCGGCGTTTCTCCGGAGGCAGTAGCCGGCGGTGACAGTCCAATTCTTGATCGCTGGTGCCTCGGAAGCAGGGTGGTGCCTTGCCTGATGGGTTTTTCGACTGGGCATCCGACATTGACCGGCCAGAACAGGCTGATCACGACGTCGGACGTTTGGCTGATGTCCGAAGACATGGGCTGGGCCAGGACGCTGTCACGCTGGTATCGCCTGGGGCGCCCCAGCGACTTTTCTGACCTTGATTCATAGGACCAGGTGGTCGTGGCGAAGATGAAAGACGCTGACCGCCATTTCGAGCGGCGGATGAAGGCGGCAAGGATTGGCCTGCATCTGCCGAGCGAGGAAGAACTGCTCCGCGGCATGGCTTTCTTCGACGACGAGATCCGCAGCGACATCCGTGAGTATGCCAGCCGTCTGACACGGCGCCTTAAAAAGCGTGAGCGTGAAGAACTCGTGCCATTCATCAGTTGCATTGAGGATCTGGCGGTCGAGCAGAGCGAGGAAAGCATCAAGGCCGTGGCAACAGTTCTGGATAGCACGATCCCCGTGAAAGGAATTCCAGTCGAGGCCTGTCGACTGCGCAGCCAGTTTTATCTCGCCGCTTTCGGCGATCCGGCAGCCGCCGGCACGATCGCGGGTGAGATCGCGACGTTGGCCCTGCATGACATCCAGCATGGCGACAACCGCCGAATGCTGTGGCGCGCACTGTCATGGAGTGTGCTCGCACGAACACAGCGTGAGGTCCAAAGGGGCGACTTCTTTCAAGCGTCGCGATATTCGATGCTTCGGATGCGGCGCGGCTATGAACGGGAATTTGAAGCGGCAATCCTGCGCTCGACACCGGACGAGCCGGCCGCGAAAGCGAAGACAGATGCGCCGGACGATGAATACGACGAAGATTCGCTTGCGGCAGGAGATGAGAAAGCGGACATTGCCAATGCCGCCGATTGTATTGTTGTCATCCCTTCCATCGGCAATGACAGCACGTCGGAGGGAAAGCGCGTCTCTCTCGAATACAATAAATATGTGCGGTGGCGCTTGCCGCTAGCGCCGGTGCCTGACCTGGCTACCGTGCGTATGACACTGCTGTCGGAGTTCCCCTATGCCGTATCGGTGATCGACAGCATCCTGTGGGGACTGGTCGGCCGTAAATACGTCCATATGCGCCCGACCATTCTTGTCGGACCACCGGGATGCGGCAAGACGCGCCTGGCCAGGCGGCTGTTCGAGGAACTGGCCGTTCCCCACGAGTTGATCTCATGCGGCGGTTTGAGCGACAGCGCTATCGGCGGCACACCTCGACGATGGTCGTCGGGAGAGCCCAGTCTTCCGGTTATGGCGGTGTGTCGCCACGTAAATGCCGGGCCCGCCATCATTCTCGACGAGATCGAGAAAATCGGCACCGGCCGCCACAATGGCAATGTTCATGACGTCCTGATCGGCCTGCTTGAACCCCAGACCTCATCACGCTGGTCGGATCCTTACATCGAGGCCAGTTGTGATCTCTCCCATGTGGTTTGGCTGATGACCGCCAATGAAACGTTGGGCATTCCGGCGGTTCTGCGCGATCGATGCCGAATCCTGTCATTTCCGGTTCCGGGAGCCGATCAGCTTCCATTCCTTGCACCTGGCATTCTCGAGCGGCTCTACACCGAGACGGGACACGATCGGCGCTGGGCGGCGCCGCTGCAGGATTTTGAACTCGAGGCATTGCGAAGGAATTGGGCCGGCGGCTCGATCCGCAAGCTGGAGCGGTTCGTCGAAGCTTTGGTCGAGGCGCGCGAGCGCAATCGCCCGCGACAATGATCGATGGAGGAAAGGAACGGAGATGACCAAGTCCAGACGCAACCCAGCCAGGCCAAATCGGCGCGCACGTGGCAAGTCCGTACGACTGAGCCGCAGAGACGGGAGAACGGAGGCACCAATACCTGCGGTCGAACCCGGTATTCCGGTCAACGAGCCAGCGGAGTCGCCCGCCATTGAGCGCCTTTGCGATGATCTCCAGATCGTACGCTCGCTGGAACTCGAACACCGCATGGCCGTCCATGAAGCCGGCCATGCCGTGGCGCGTCTTCATCTGGATATCGGAACCATCGTAAAAATCACCATCGAAGCGCCGGAAGGCGGCTATGTCGCCGGCACGATGCCGGGGCCGGGTGAGCAAACCGAGGAGATGCTGACCGGCGTCCTCATCGCGGGGCTCGCCGGGCGTGCGGCGGAAGAGGTCATCGTCGGCTCGGTCGTTGCCGGGTCAGGTTCCGAGGGAAGTGACCTGGCATCCGCCACCGCACTGGCCTGCGAGATGGAAACCACCATGGGCTTTTCCAGGCGATGGCCGCTGTTGCATCGGAAAGTTGAAGACCGGGGAGCGATCTTCGCGGTGGACCATGATCTTGCGGAGCGCGTGCATGCCAGACTGGCGAGCGCCTCGGTCGTCGCGCGCAAGATGGCCGTGGAGCACGAGACGACGATCGACTTCCTCGGCGACATCTTGATGACGCGAAAGACCCTGGAGGGAGAAGAACTCGAAGCGGTGCTGGAACAGGTCAGGCATCGGCTGGGCAGCGCCCCCGTGTCAATAAATGCCCACAGCCATAGCGCGCGCCGGGGTGCGTAATCGGCTCCCCATTCCCAAACTCCTATCGGAGGACAGCATGTCCCTTGTGCAGCATGAGATGGCGGACGCCGCAATCGGCATCGTCAAGACCGACCTTCTGGCGCGGGCCTATCTCGATATCCTCGCCCGTGACGACGGCGTTCATGCCAAATCGATGCTCCGTGCGGGATCGGGCGACCCGTCCGATCCTGTCGAAATCCTCCTCGACGATCTAATGGACACGCCGATCGAAGAACGCGTCTCGATCCGGCCGGACCTCGCAGCCGTGGCCGTGTTGACCGCCCGCGCCATCGAAGCCGAGCCCGGGCTGACACGGATCCTGCGCAGAGGCGCTCCCGTTGTCAGTATCGCCACGCATACGCCGGACCGCGTCGAGTCGGTGAAGAAAGTGATCGAGGTCTGTGCGCTTCCGGCGGAGTTTTCCATCGCGACCGGCAACCGCTTCTCGAAGCCTGGGCGGGACGAAGCGCTGATCGTCGCGCGCGACGGCACCGAGAAGGACCATAAGCCCGATTCCGGTAATGACGCGATCGCCGAGGCACTGCATGCGCGCGCCACCGTCATCGGCATCGCGCCTGAACCGCGCAGGCAACTGCCGCGCGACCTGATGCGCTCGGCCGAATATCATCTTGTCTTGCCGGAGATCGACGACAGTGCCCTGTCGCTGGTCATCGAGGCGGTGACGGGCAAGCGCCCGAAGCGTTCTCTGGATGTCGCGGCAATCCGCCTGCTCGACATTGCAGACCTGGTGCTGGCGCTGAGGCCCGACCGCACTCCGGAAGACTGCATCGTCAGGCTGGAAGACCTGATCGAACGCAAGAGCGAGTTCCATTCCGACGGTCCGGCGCTGGAAGACCTCGACGGCTATGGCGAGGCAAAGGATTGGGGCCTCGAACTGGCCGCCGATTTTGCCGATTACAAGGCGGGCCGGATCAGTTGGGATGAGGTAGACAACCGGGGGCTTCTGTTGTCAGGGCCGCCCGGCGTCGGCAAGACCAGCTATGCAAGGGCGCTCGCCAAATCCGCGCGCGTGCCGCTGGTGGCGACCAGCGTCGCCGACTGGAACTCGGCAAGCTATCTGTCGGGTACCTTGCAGGCGATCAAGGACGTCTTTGCCCGCGCGCGAAAGCTGTCACCGTCAATTCTGTTCATCGACGAACTCGACGGCATCTCCGATCGGGCCAGGCTGAGCGGCGACTACGTCGAATACTGGTCGCAGATCGTCAATCTGTTTCTGGAATTGTTGCAGGGGATCGAGGATCGGCCGGGTGTCGTGGTCATCGGTGCGACCAATCATCCGGATGCGATCGATCCGGCCGTCAAGCGGGCGGGACGGCTTGATCACGAGATTGCGATCGAAAAGCCCGATGCCAAAACCCTTGCCAGGATTTTCCGTCATCATCTTGGCGAGCAATTGCCCGATATCGACCTGATGCCGGTGGCGCTTGCCGCGCGCGGTGCGACTGGTGCCGACGTCGAGGCCTATGTCAGAAGGGCTCGCGGTGCTGCCCGGCGCGGCCGCCACTTACTGCAACTCGATGATCTTTTGGCCGAGGTGCGCTCCCGGCGCGATCCGCCGTCGGCGGAAGACCGTCGCCGTCTTGCCGTGCACGAGGCGGGCCATGCCGTTGCCGCCACGATGCTGGGCGGCATGGACGTGGCCGGGGTCACCATCGGCGATCATGACGGTTTTACCGAGATCGTCTCGATTCGCGGCAGTGTATCGCCGGAACGCTGCCAAGAGATCCTGATCATGCTGTTGGCTGGCCGCGCGGCGGAAGAACTGGTGTGCGGCAATCCCTCTGCGGGAGCGGGCGGTCGGCGCGGCTCCGACCTGTCGCGGGCGACGGAGCTTGCCAAGGACATGGAATTGAGGCTCGGCTTCGGCGATCTCGGTCCGGTGTTCTTGGCCGAAGGGATCGACGACCCGCTGGCCACCATGCCGGACCTTTTTGCCAGCGTTCGCAGGCGTCTCGACAGTGCGATGTCGGATGCGGCGGAACTGCTGGCAAGAAACCGGGTCGCACTCGACGAGGTTGCCGACAGGCTTTCGACATCCGGCTACCTGTCCGCCACCGAAATTGCCGAGATTGTCGGGCAGGTGGTCCAGCCAGGGAGTGGCGGCGGCCTGCCCAGGGATTCCGAGGCCATATTGGGAGTTTCGCCAAAGATCGTACGTGCGCATGTCGAAACAAAAACTCGCCGACGGAAATGCCGACGATAACGGCGGCGCCGAAGAACCGGAAATTGGAGCCGGCTCCGTCGACGCCGGGCAGTACAACAGCGAATGGTCCGGTTGACCGCCGAGAATTGGACAAATCGAAAGCGTCAGGCCGCGCAGGGTTGCGAATCCTCAACGGAAGCGCGCGTTCGTCCTCCAACGAAGGATTCGATCCCATGAAAATCTGGTTGTTCTCCGATATTCATCTTGAATATGCCGACCTGCGGCAGCCGTTCGTCATTCCGGATGCCGATGTTTGCGTTATCGCAGGCGATCTGTGCCGAGCCGTTGCAAATGGCGTCCACTGGCTCAGCGAAAACATCGCCCATGCGATGCCGTGCGTTTACGTCGCCGGCAACCATGAGTTCTACAAAGGGGCGATCCGCGAAGGACTCGAAGACGGTCATGCCGCCGCCGCCCAGTTCCCGAATGTGCACTTCCTGGAGAACCAATCTGTCGTCATCGACGGCGTCCGCTTTCTCGGCGCGACGCTCTGGACCGATTATCGCATCGAGGGGCACCCGAAGCTGGCGATGTTTAACGCCCGCGAACGGATGAACGATCATAAGCAGATCGCATTACGAAGGAATCCATGGCAACGCTTCGTGCCCGAGATGGCGTACCGGATGCATCAGGATTCACGCCACTTCATCGACACCGCCGTGAAATCCGAGCCTGTAAAGACCGTCGTCGTCACCCATCATCTACCACATGCGAAATCCATCCCGCCACGGTTCAAGGGCGATCTGCTAAATGCGGCGTATGCCAGCGATCTGTCTGATGCAATCGAGGTCGGACGTCCCGCGTTATGGGTCCACGGTCATACCCATGACAGTTGCGACTATCACGTCCGAAGCACGCGCATCGTTTGCAATCCAAGCGGTTACGATGGCGAGAACCCATCCTTCGATCCGGCGCTTGTCGTCTCTACGTAATCGATAAGATCAGGGCGATATAGGACAGGCTCCGACGCCGAAAGCGCCTCAGCTCACACGCTACTGCCCGGAGGGTATTTTAGCAGCCGGCCTTAAACATTGTGCGAAACTAACGAGATGGTTTCCACGAGACCGTCCTCTTTCGCTTCGAGAGCACGACAATGCGCCAAAGCTCCCCGGAACCGGCTCGCTGAGGCATTCCAGCTCCATTCCTTTTGGCCATCTGCAATACTTTCGTTCCACGCTGCTCGCAAAAGCTGCCGCCCATCGGCAAGCCTGCACCGGATGCATGACGGGCCTCCGAAAACCTTCAGGCGCCTCCGCGGTGGGGCTTGAATCAACGATTTCACTTGAAAAAGAGCCCAAGCAACTCGAGTCGGCTTGTGGAGAGGGTGAGCCAATGTGCC